>QMLQ01000292.1 GCA_003646815.1 Deltaproteobacteria bacterium
ATATAATTGATATAGGTTGCGCTGGTGCCGAACATGGTCACCTTCTCCTCCTCGATCAGGTTCCACATGGCGCCGGGATCGGGATAATTGGGGTTGCCGTCGTACAGGATCAACGTGTTTCCCGTCGCCAGGGACGACAGCATCCAGTTCCACATCATCCAGCTGCATGTGGTGATGAAGAAATGGATGTCATCCTTTTTCAGATCCGTCTGGAGGATGAGTTCTTTCAGGTGATTGATGAGTATCCCGCCGGCGCCCTGGACCAGGCACTTGGGTTTTCCGGTCGTGCCGGAGGAGAACATGATGAACACCGGATGATCAAAGGGCAGTTGTTCAAACGCGATATCAAGCCCGCTCTCCGGGGACAGGAAATCCTCGAAATGAACGGCGTTGGGGACATGGGAGATGTCCGGCCGGTCCTCGGTGTAAGAGGTGACCACGACCTTTTCAATGGAAGGGATCCCTTTGGCGATGTCAACGACCTTGGAAAGCGAGTCGAAGTGGCGGCTTTTGTAAAAATATCCGTTGACCGTGAAGAGGACCCTCGGCTCGATCTGGCCGAAGCGGTCGAGGACGCCGCCCGCGCCGATGTCCGTGGCGCAGGAGGACCAGATGGCGCCGATGCTCGTGGCGGCCAGCATGGCGATGGCCGTTTCCATCATGTTGGGCATGTACGCGGCCACGCGGTCCCCGGGGGAGATGCCCATTTCCCGGAGGGACCGGGCCAGGCGCGCCACCTTGTCATAAAGCTCGCCATAGGTCATGGTGGCCGATTTCTGCGTCTCGCCCCGGAAAATGAAGGCCTTGTGGTCATCCCTGAACCGCAGGAGATTCTCGGCGAAATTCAGCCGCGCGCCCTCGAACCACTTGGCCCCGGGCATCTTGTTTACGTCATCGATGACCCGGTCATAGGGTTTCGAGTATTTAATGTCGGCGAATTCCCACATGGATGCCCAGAAATCGGGGATGTTATCGATGGACCACTGGTAGAGAGGCCGGTATTCCTGAAAGTCTGTCCCGTATTTCTGGTTGATAAACTGGATGAACCGGTAGATGTTGGAATTTTTGATCCTTTCCTCCGACGGTGTCCACAGAAGCTTGCTCATCATCAACCCCCTTGTGTTTCGGGCAATACACCCGCCCGTGACCGTTGTTTTTCAGCCCACCCGTTAGATACCGGACATATACCACCAACGCACCGCTTTTTCAAAAAAATAATGATTCATCCGGTTCAGGCGGACACGGCATGACACGATGTCCGGAAGCGCGGGAGGCCATCTCTTCTCCTGCGCTGTTTTCGGACCCGGAGCGGAAGGAAAGCGCGGCCGTCCCGAGTGGATCTCCGGGAGAACGGGAGGGAATATCCCGGTCCCCGCCCGGAGAGGGACGGGATTCAGAGATCAGGACACAGGGATATCCGGTTCGCGGTATGTATGGGGGATTGGGGCCGGCCTCTGGAGCCGGGCATTGTTTTTAAACGGTCCTAATCCTTCATAATCGAACGTGAGCCCGTGGAAGGGACTTGCCGGGCGTGACCGGCCCTGTTCGTTTGAAGAAGCCGTCCCTTCCCCGCGCCCACTGCCATGACCTTTGCAAGCCATCGGCAGGACCGTTTAAAAACAATCCCCGTCCGTTCGCAGTAACAACTGAGTATCTTGCGGGTTGAAGTCCCGTCCAAGGAGTTGTCCGTTCGCCTTGGTAGTTCAAGGGAGCGGCGTCTGAGTAATCAGGGGTCGTAAGTTCCCGATTGGCAAAATGGCAGGCCGCAACGCAAGTGAACCTATGAGTAGCCCCGTAAGTTAATTTGGAGGTGCTGACCCTGTGGACGGAAGGGGAAAGCCGCTGTTCATCGATAGAGACAACGGAAGCAGTCGATGGGATCTCCCGGGGTAGCAGGGGTGGCATGTCGTGGAAGATGTTCAGTCCAGTGCTGGAGACCCGGTGCGGTGGCGAGTGAGGAGCGCCAACCGAGGTGTATAAGGGGAACCGAAATCACCAAGGGCCGTATCGGGAGTCGGAGGGGTTCATAGTACCATTTGAGATGTCGGGACAACAAAACCCGCATCGAGGGAAGGGACCCTACTTTGTTCACGCAACCGAAGAGTAGAAGATGAGGGGATTGCCGAGATGCTAAGAACCCCGGATAAGATCAGGACACTGCAGAGGAAGCTTTACCGTAAGGCCAAGCAGGAACCGGCCTTCCGCTTCTATGCCCTGTATGACAAGGTTTATCGGATGGACATCCTCAGTCACGCCTATCACCTTGTCCTGGCCAATAAAGGGAGTGCCGGCATCGACGGCATCACCTTCAGGGCGATCAGGGAAAAGGAAGGGGAAACCGCCTTTTTGGCGGAACTGCAAGAGGCACTGAGAGGTAAGACTTATGAAGTGAGTCCCGTAAAACGGGTGATGATTCCCAAAGGGAATGGAGGAATGCGCCCACTGGGAATCCCCACCATTCGAGACCGGGTGGCTCAGATGGCTGTGAAGTTGGTCATTGAGCCGATTTTCGAAGCCGATTTCTGTGGAAACTCGTATGGTTTCCGACCGCATCGGTCGGCCCACGATGCCGTTGATGACATTGCAATTACCCTGAACCGGGGATATACGCAGGTTATTGATGCCGATCTGTCCAAGTACTTCGACAGCATTCCCCATGCCAACCTGATGGCCACGGTAGCCGAACGCATCAGCGACGGGGCGATATTGCACCTCATTAAGATGTGGCTTAAGGCACCGGTCATCGAAGAGGACCAGAAGGGGACGAGGCGGACAGTCGGTGGAGGCAAAGGCAACCGAAAGGGGACCCCGCAAGGGGGCGTTATTTCTCCACTTCTGGCAAATCTCTATTTACATCTGCTGGACCGACTCTGGGATCGGCACAAGCTGGAAAGGAAGCTTGGAGCGCACTTGGTGCGTTATGCCGACGACTTTGTTGTGCTCTGCAGACAGGGAATAGACCGTCCCATGGAGGCTGTCCGGCTGATACTGGACCGCTTGGGACTGGTGTTGAACGCGGAGAAGACCCATGTGGTAGATGCAAAGCAGGGACGCTTCAATTTTCTTGGTTTTGAGATACACATAGCCCGTAGCTGGCGGACCGGTGGCCACTATGCCAACGTGCAGCCCAGCAGGAAATCCCTGAGAACGATCAAAAGGCGTCTTTCAAGCATGACCGGCAGAGAGTTGACCCATGTTCCACTGGAAGGTGTGGTTGGGAAAGTCAATGAAACTCTCCGGGGTTGGGTTGCGTATTTTCATTATCGCAACTGCAGCAAGGTGATGACAAAGGTGAAGACTCATGCAGAAGAGAGGCTTCGCATTCACTTGCGAAGGCGATATAAGGTCAGGCACAGGGTATCAGGCTATGGGCGTTTTCCGGACCGGAGCCTGTACGAGAGATATGGGCTCTACAAAGTGCCGACAACAGCGGGTTGGACGAAGGCGCATGCCTGACGGTGAAGAACATCGGAAAGCCGTGTGCGGGAAAACCGCACGCACGGTTTGATGAGGGAGGGCTGGCGGGAGCAGTCAAGGTGGGGCTAGTGAGGCACCGCCAAACGAAAGAGGCGGAAACAGATAGGCAACACCTACAACCGTTCGAGCCAGCTCTCTACTCTA
>QMLQ01000293.1 GCA_003646815.1 Deltaproteobacteria bacterium
CGGCGTTGCTGCGTCAGGGTTTCCCCCATTGCGCAAAATTCCTCACTGCTGCCTCCCGTAGGAGTCTGGACCGTGTTCCAGTTCCAGTGTGGCTGATCATCCTCTCAGACCAGCTAACCATCGCAGCCTTGGTAGGCCATTACCCTACCAACAAGCTAATGGTACGCGGGCCCGTCCCTGAACGGCAACTTTCATGAAGAGGTCACCTTTTATCCCTGAGACCACCATCTCTGGGACAGCATCCGGTATTAGCACCTCTTTCGAGGAGTTATCCCGAATTCAGGGGTGGGTTACCCACGCGTTACTCACCCGTGCGCCACTTTACTCCTTCCTGCAAGCAGGAAGTTTCTCGTTCGACTTGCATGTGTTAGGCACGCCGCCAGCGTTCGTTCTGAGCCAGGATCAAACTCTCCACTTAAACTTTAGGAAAATTCTTTTCCTGTCTTTTTTGACTTGTGAGCCTACTGCGGCATCACTATTTAGTTTTCAAAGAACAAAGTCAAAATCTGGAAAACATTCTAATCAATCCCTAGGGCATTGTCAAGGCGTTTGTGCCCGAATCGAAAAGAAACCATCTTATAGTTTTATGCTCGAAGAAAGTCAAGCGTTTTTGTGCGTTTTTTTCAAATAAAATTATGTTTTTTTACTGCTGAAAAATTGACCTATCATATCAACGACATAGTGAATCTGTTCCGATGTCAACTCCGGAAATATCGGCAAGGCAAGGCTCGTTTCAGCCGTTCTTTCAGAAACGGGGAAATCATTTTTTTCATACCCGAGGCCTTTGAAGCAGCTTTGCATGTGTAATGGGACTGGATAATAGATCTCGCACCCGATCCCCCGTTCACCCAAGAAGGCCTTCAGCCCATCCCGGTTTTCAGGCACCCGAATGACAAACTGATTGTAAATATGCCGCCACTCCTTTTCCTCAGGCAATCGGACCTCCTCCAATCCGGCTGCTTCAAACAGGGTTCGGTAAAGTGCTGCGTTCTCCTGCCTTCCCCGTGTCCACTGGTCCAGATACCGCAGCTTGACGATCAAAACAGCGGCCTGGAGCGCGTCCAGTCGAAAATTCCCTCCCACCATTGCATGGTAGTATTTCGGGCTGGCACCATGATTTCTCAGTTTTACCAGCCGCTCCTGAATCTCCGCGTCATTGGTGGTTACCATACCCCCGTCACCGAACGCCCCAAGGTTTTTTGACGGGAAAAAGGAAAAGCAGCCACATTCTCCCATGGCCCCTGCCCTTTTTATCACACCGTCCTCAAATTGGTATTCAGATCCAATAGCTTGGGCTGCATCTTCGATCACAGTGAGCCCAAACTGTCTCGCAAGCTCCATGATAGGTTTCATGTCAGCGCACTGTCCATAAAGGTGAACCGGGATGATCGCCTTCACTATTTCCCTTTCCTCCACGGAAAATGACAGGAGCAGCTTTTCCAACGCCTGCGGATCCATGTTGAACGTATCGTCCCGGATATCCACAAAAAGGGGCCTGGCTCCCGTGCGTGCGATGGTCCCTACGGTGGCAAAAAAGGTATACGGTGTTGTGATAACTCTGTCGCCGAACCCTACTCCTGCAGCCATCAGCGAAATAAGCAGGGCATCGGTTCCCGAGGACACCCCCACGGCGAACCTGCAGCCGCAATAGTCAGCGATCTGCTTTTCCAGCTCTTCCACCTTGGGCCCCATGATGAACCGCTGGGACTCGAAGACCTCCTCGGTCACCTCCAATATCTCGGTCTTAATAGTCGCATATTGTTTCTGCAAATCAAGCAGGGGGACTTTCATGTACAGCCTCCTTCTTTTCTATCCCAGGAGTTTGGTAACGGAAACAATGTCAACACCGTCTCGCAATGCGGGCAGGTTATGTTTCAGCAATTTGAGTGTTTCTTTGTGGGGATGACCGATACCGATCGCCCATCCCTTGTGCCTGGCCATATTCAACAACCTCCTTACCTGCGATTCTATGGCCTCAGGATGGAGGTCATTGTCCAGGAAAACGGTTCTTTTGGCCGCGGGAATCCCCATTTCCCTGGCAAGGTCATACCCGACGCTGTCGGGAGTAGTCCTGCTGTCCACAAAAAAAAGATGCCGTTGCTTCAGGGCCCGCAAGACTATCGTCATTTTGTCCCGGTCTTCCGTGAACAGGGAACCCATGTGATTGTTCACGCCCCTGGCCCCGGGGACCTGCTTCAGGTCCTCCGACAGTTGTTGAAGAATCTGCTCCGCATCCATGGATGTGAACAAGGTGCCCGGACCCGGGTTCACCGCTGGATACCGTTTAGGCTCCATGGGAAGGTGCACCATTATTTGACACCCGCGTTTCCGTGCCTCGGCCGCGATCCGGCGCGTGAAAGGCGCGTAGGGGAGCACCGATAGGCTCACTGGGATCTTCAGTCCCATAAAGTCCTTTGCAAGACCCGGGTCATACCCCAGGTCATCAATGATCAAGGCTATCCTCGCCCGATGTTTTTCCCGTATGGGGGGAAAGGCTCCAAAGGAAAGGAGAAGGCGGTGCGTGGGAACCCCGTTCGCCACGATTGAGAAGGAAAAGACTCGGCCCGGGCTCTTTTCCTTTCGAATGCTCACCTGCTGTTTCAGGGGCAGAAGGGCTTTCCGGATCTTTCCCAGAAGGCTGCGGGCCGTTGTTTCATCAGTACATCTGAGGAGAAGTCTGGTAAACTCCCAGTGCTGTTTTTTCCTCCCTCTCGGATCAACCCCCTGGAAGACGACATTTTTTTCCGGAATCCCGCTCCTATAAAGAGCTTCATAAATCGAGAGATCGATTTTCCGGATAAGGGTGGAGAGCTCATCGCCCCCTAAATAAGATTCCTCATAGAGCGGCACCGGGGAGTTGTTCTTCCCCTTTAACAACCAAAAGGAACAAAAAACAAAAGCCGCTACACACAGGGTGAAAACGAGGAAAAGCGGCAGGACCCACGGCTTCTTCCTTTTTCTCTTCATTCACCTACCGCGCAACGGAACATTACTGTGCAACCTTTATCTTTGAGAAAATCTCCCAAGACTCCAGGAGCTGGAGGGCGTAGCGGACCTGGTTGTCTTTTTTCAGGAGGTCCTCGACTTTCCCGTCTTTTTCCCGCGCCTTCTCCTTGCCCTTTTCCTTGGCGGCTCGATCATTTTCCATGTGCCCCTTCAGATCCTCCTCCCGCAGGAAGTGCGGTTTCTTGCTATTTTTCTCCTCAGCGGGCGGGATAAATTCCACGTTCACGTCGGGCACGATGCCACTCAGCTGGATTGACCTTCCGCTCGGTGTGTAGTATCTCGCGGTGGTCAGCCTGAGGCCAGACCCGTCACCCAGGGGGATAATGGTCTGCACGGAGCCTTTCCCAAAGGTACGGGTCCCGAGAATCAGGGCCCGCTTGTTATCCTGCATGGCACCCGCAACAATTTCTGAAGCGCTAGCGCTGCCGCCGTTCACCAAAACAATGATGGGATACTTCCTCTCCGTTCCGTTTTTGTGGGCGTTCATGGAAATATTTTGAGCACTATTTCGTCCCCTTGTGCTTACAATGACCCCTTCATCAAGGAAGAGATCGGAGACCTTCACGGCTTGAGAAAGAAGGCCTCCAGGGTTATTTCGAAGGTCCAACACGAG
>QMLQ01000294.1 GCA_003646815.1 Deltaproteobacteria bacterium
AACCCGCTTTTCTCACGGGCCTTCGTAGCGAGGTGGTGGAGAGGGCGATGGATACAAGGCGCGCGCTGGAAAATGGATGAAGGCGTACTCGCAGTACGTCAAAGTCATTTTTCAAGCGCAACGCAGGAGCCATGGGGCTTTCCTCCGCCACAGTAGATGGCCCGTGGGAAATGCGGGTAGCCCTGATCAGGGGAGATCTTCCTTCGGGGGCCCCGCGTTGCTGAGCAGGATCCTGTTTGTTTTTGCATCCACGGTAATGGTAAAGCCTTGGAGAAAATCCATCCCCAGGATTCCCTCGAATGAATCTCTCACCGGAATCATGGCGTAAACAGCCACCGGAAAGTTTTCCTTCGTATGGGAACCGAGTTGCAGATGGGGAACCCGTGCAAGTGGTGCCCGAACCTTCCTCGTCAGGGTCTTGAGCAGGACAGTTCCGGCGCCGCCGGCGTTCAGATTGAGCTTTTCCGCCAGGCTGGTGGAGAGCACCGTGATGCCCGCACCGGTGTCAAGGAGCATCCGGGCCGTCACCTCCCTGTTCAGCAGAACGCGTACGATGATATGGTAACCCAGCGATTCAAAGGGAATGGCAGTCTGCATTTCCTTTGCATGTTCCGCCGTTTTTTCGCTGTTTTTCCCCTGGTCCGGAGAATCTGATTTTCCCTGATCAGAAGGGCCCTTCCCGGAAGCAACAGCAGAATCGGCCGGACTTTCTTCTGCAGCAAGATTTTCCACCTCTGTCGGAGAATAAAACACGTAAATGTCGTAGAGACCCTTTTGCTCATCGGTTGCGAGCTTCAGGAAGCGGGAGAAGGCCTGATCCGCCTGCTCGTATTCAGCATGGCGGAAATAGATTGCACCAAGACGATAATAAGCAGGCGCAAAGGCCGGGTCCAGTTCAAGGGCCTTCTGATAACAGGCAATCTCGGTAGTGGAATCATCGTTCAGGGCGGTTCCCCTGTCGAACCACTGGAGAGCGGTGAGCGCGGTCTCCTTTTTCCTTGCAATCAAGCCGTTTCCATCCTTTTTGGAAGAATTTTCGGCCTGGGGCGATTGAAGGCCCGTTTTTGTTCCCCCACCTGGGCCGGCGACCGGCGGGCCGCCTTTTTCCCCCATGTGCCCGGCGACCACAGCTCTTTTTGCCTGCTGAGAATTACGTCCCCGCTTCGTCACCAGGGGAGGTTTTGCCTGTGGTGCAAGCGAAGAGGAGGGGGGCTGGACCATCGTCACCCTCGCCTCCTTTTCGAGGTACATCCTGCCGGCAAAGAAAGCGAGGACACCAATGAGGATCAGGACGGATATGAGGATGGTGAGGGTCCTCTTTTTCTGTTTTTGACGATATTTCTTGACATGAACGCCGCACCGGGCGCAATAGATATCTTCAGGCTGGTTGAATCCGCATTTGGGGCAGATCATCGGGAAAGAATCCCCCTGCTCTTCTGTACCGTTGGAACTTTTCTTTCTATTAGGCAATAATCAGGCCCGGGTGTCAATACTTGTTTTGGCCCCGTGGGGACCTTGACGAGGGAGGATATGTTCGAAAAAGGAACAACTGTGAAAATGACAAAAGGCTACAGAGGCCTCCGGGGAGAAATCCTTGAGAAAACAGGTTCTTCCTATGACCTCTATGTGGTAAAACTCGAAAACGGGATCCACCTGGTGGCCGGTCCCAGCGCATTTGTGCCCAAGCAGGGAAAGAAAGAGGAATTCTAAAACATCACAGGGCATTTGAACAGGAATTCGGATCAGGCAATTCCCATTTTCTGCTTCCGCACCTTGTCTTTTATCCGGTTTATGTGCCCCCGCCCCAAGCCTTTTACCTCACATCCCAGCTCAAAGTAGTGTTCGATCTTCTCGTCATCCAGGATGCCGAAGCAGTCCACCACGGCAAGGGGCCCCCCTGCCATTTGCACCACCTCTTCAGGATCAAGGTTCAGGTAAGGCTTGTGGCGTACGGCAAAAACCACCGCATCTGATCCCCGTAACGCAGCATTGAGGTCCGGCATCATGCGGAAATCCTGCAAATGCTCCTGGTTCCTGAAAAACCGGGCCCAGCTTTTTCCCGCCGCCGGGTAGGTGTCCTGCTTTTCCAGTTCCCACCAGTGCTGAACATACGGGTCATGGGCATGCACATCAGCGCCCATTTCGGTCAGCTTTCGAAAGATAATTTCAGAGCCGCTGTAGCGGGTATCCCCCACGTCTTCCCGATAAGAGACGCCGAGCAGAGTGACTTGAGACGCAGCCACAATCTTGCCCATGTTTCGCATGGCGTCTCTGACAAGCTGTGCCGCCCGTAGCGCCCGGGTATCATTGATGTTGATGGCTTGGGGTGTGATGCGGAAGATGTTGTCTTCGAATCCCATGAGGTGGCGGTAGGCCCAGAGTCCCAGGCCCCCATCCTTGGGCAGACAGTACCCCCCTATTCCGGGTCCCGGGAAAATAATATTGCTGTGGGTGGGGCGAACCTTTATGGCCTGGATCACCTTGATCAAATCAACCCCGTTCGTTTCTGCAAAACGGCTCCATTCGTCCAGGAAAGCCAGGATGGTCGCCCGGTAACTGTTTTCAACAATCTTGCAGGTCTCACTTTCAATGGGTTTGTCCAGGACCGTGAGGGGAAATTCGGCCACATTGAGAATCCCGGACAGAAAATTGACCACCTTCTCGCGGCTTTCCCTGTTTATGCCGCTGCATACGCGCCAGAAATCCCTGATGGATTTCACATAGTCCCTTCCCGGCATGACCCGCTCGAAACTGTGGGCAAGCAGGGGATCCGTGTCTATCCCGCGTTTCCTGAAAGCCTTTTTGATGTGGGGATAGGCGATGTACTCGGTGGTGCCGGGGGGGACTGTTGTCTCAATAAGCACCAGACAACCAGGCTGAATTTTTTCGCCGATAATCTTAAAACTGTCCTCCAGTGCGCTTATGTCAGCATACCCGCTGCTGAGATCACCCAAATCCTGCTTGACGAAATCGCACTGCACATCAACCACGAGCACGTCAGCAAAAGAGAGGGCATCATAGGTGAAAGTGGCGATGAGGGTCTTCTTTTCTCTCACGCAGCGTTCTATGAGAGGAGCCACCTCAGGGTCTTCAGCCTTGATAGGGCAGGTACCGCGGTTGAATACCGGGATCTTCCAGAAACTCCTGGTGCTGGGCCGCTGCATGCCGATGACAAACTTTCCCGGTTTTCCGGTCTCCTTGTCCACCGAGTCGGCAACTACCCCGGCCATGACCGCTCCCACAAATCCGAGGCCCATGACCACCACGATTTCAAATCCCTGCTCTCGCTTTTCTTTTACCAGCTTTTCAAGCCGTTCATATTCGGCCTTATAGTCGTCCTCTTCCGGGATCTTGAATTTTTCGCCGTCAGGGCTGATGGAATATTCCATGATAATGATTCTCCTTTCTTCCGTGCGTCTAAATGCAATGCCAGATAGCGGTAATGCAAAAGCCATGCCTTCCGGCAGAAAACCCATGAATCATGTGAACTAATGAATATTCCTCGGCCTGTCAAGAAAAATGGGCAAATCTCCATTTCCATATTTCTGAACCGCAACAACCGGTTGATTATTTCCCGTCAATAAACTACCTTATATATGAGAG
>QMLQ01000295.1 GCA_003646815.1 Deltaproteobacteria bacterium
CAAACGCTTCTTGGGAGATAAATGAAGGTTTCTTATCTCCCTGTACCCTATGCATTACGCCTCTTTACAGGTCGTAAAGAGTTTCATCCACTGCGGGCGGGCGGTATCTCCGGAGACTCGGTCCTTTTTTGGGCAGAAAAGGGTCCTCTTCTTCAAGGATGTCACCCATTTCCGCCTCTATTTTTTCGGGATCCTCTCCTGCCTCCATGCGGTGGAGGGCCTCCTGCATGCCGGGACCCAGTTCCAGGCCGGTCATGTCCGTGAGTTTCCGCATAAGGTTGGCGGCCTGCCGGGGGTCTTCTTCATCCAGGTGATCCATTTCCTTTGCCAGGGCACCCATTGCCTTTTCCATCTGGGCCTCGTCCAGGTCCGGCATGGGCATATCATCCTCTTCCCCTTCACCCCTGTTCTTGAGGCTGGCAAAGACGGACATTTTCCTGTCCAGGTGAATCTTCCCGCATTTGGGGCAAAGGGGCCTTTTTTTTGTGTTGATGGTTTTTGAAAAGAAATTGAAGATCATGTGGCAATCAGGGCAGTAAAATTCATAAATAGGCATACTTATTCCTCCTCAACTCCATTTTCAATTTCACCAATTTTTAGCGAACGAGATCAAAAGAGTCAACGGCTTTGTGTGTTTATTGGGCTGATATTTTTTTGTTGACAAAGAGAAATGAAAGAGAATATACAGGAATAAAGAGTAAATGTAGGAAAAATTACATTTGTATTCAGCATTAGAAAGAAGAGGGAGGAAATGGAAAAGAAAGAGATTCTGGAGAGGATGAAGGAGGCTAGGGTAGACACATTACGTATTGATTTTTCGGATATGTATGGTGTCAATCGTGGGAAGATTGTCCCGGCAAACCGACTTGATGAGGCTCTGGAAGAAGGTATCAACTGTGCAAAACCCACTTTTTCTTTAGATCTAGCGTATAACATTCCTCCCGGAACAGGGACGGCTGATGAAGTCGATTACCAGGACATGACGATTGTTCCTGACCCCGAAACATTTACCGTGGTTCCCTATCAGGAAGGTACGGCCAGGTTCATCGGCGATATTTATGTGAAGGGGGAACCGTTCCCTTATTCCCCAAGATGGCTGCTCAAGAGGGTGATTGATCAGTACCGAAAAAAGGAATTCGAACCTATAGCTGCAAGCGAACTGGAGTTTTTTGCTTTTCGAAAAAATGGAGAGAATTTCGAATACTATTGTGACAAGCCAAGTAATGTTTACACCACCGGTCCAAGAGTTGATCCTGTTGACCTAATCCGGAACCTCCAGAATGTGTTGCTGGAAATGGGGATGAATGTCCTCTACAGCAATCACGAGTTTTTTCAGGGCCAGTTTGAAATAAATTGGCGTCACTGCGATGCACTCAAAATGGCTGACCAGACGTTCACATTCAAGGCCGTATGTAAAGAAGTGGCCTTTCAGCATGATCTGTTTGTCACGTTCATGGGGAGGCCAAAAGACGAGATGGGTGGGAGCGGATATCATACCCATTACTCCATCAATGATGCGAAGACCGGGAAAAACATATTCGATGATCCAGCGGGAAGAGAGGGAATGTCGGATTTGATGCGATATTTCATCGGGGGGCAGATGGCCCACGCAAAAGGGGCGACACTCTTTTTCGCGCCTACCATCAACTCGTACAAGCGGTATGTGCTTAATTCTTTTGCTCCCTATTACCTTGCATGGGGACTTGACAACCGGACCACCTATATCCGCGTGCCTGGAGAACGAGGGATGGCCACCCGGGTTGAGAACAGGGCTGCGTGCGCTTCTGCCAACCCCTATCTGGTGCTTGCCGCAGGTTTGATTGCAGGGCTCGATGGCATTGAAAAACAAATTGACCCCGGAGAATACTACGTCGGGGATATTTACACCGAGGAACCGGGGAAATTTGAGACGGTACCTTTGTACATGCGGGACGCTCTAGATGAGCTTGAGAAGGACAAAGTGCTGTGCGAAGCCATAGGTCCCCAGATTGTCCAGAACATCCTGGCTGTAAAGAGAAATGAAGAAGAAAGATTCAGAACATACGTCACGGACTGGGAGTTCAATGAATATTTTTATCATTTATGATGAGATGAAGATATCGAATTCTTGTCATTGGGGAGGGAAACCATGTGCGGAGTAGCGGGAATTATTTCCAAACAGTCAGCCTATCTGGGAAATGACCTGATCAATATGCTGAAAGAACTCCTGCACCGGGGAAGGGATTCCACGGGCATGGCCCTGTATGAGAAACGAGAGGACATCCAGATCAGGGTCGCTTTGTCCAGTGCACAATATAAAGAAGACCTGGAAGGGATTATAAAAAAACATGCGAATATCTCCAGCGCGCGAATATACCAGGGGCAGGGGGTATTCAGCTTTTACGAGGCTTCCCTGGATATGGCTCCGGAAAAAATCGCGCAACTTAACTGGGATATCGACAGCCACCCTGAGCTTTGTGTGCACTCCCTGGGCCGACGCATAAAAGTTTACAAGGATCAGGGTTCAGCAGAGGAATTGCAAAAATGCCATGAGATCCCCCCTGTCAAGGCTACTCATGGAATCGGGCATGTGCGTCTCGCAACAGAGAGTATTGAAAATATCAACTTTGCCCACCCGTTCGTCTCGTATCTGTACCCTGAATTAGCCATTGTGCACAACGGGCAGTTCACCAACTATTTCAACATGCGAAGAAAGCTGGAAGGTCTTGGAATCCGGTTCAAGACCAACAATGATTCTGAAATGGCTGCGCACTTCCTGGCCTACCAGATCAAGGAAAAGGGAAAGGATCTGGAAGAAGCACTGTACCAGGGGCTGGAAACGTTTGACGGCGTGTTTACCCTCCTGGTCAGCACCGAGAACCAGATCGGTGCGTTGCGGGACAGGCTGGGCATCAAGCCCATGTTGTATTTTGAGCAAGACGGTCACACGGTGCTCTTTGGGTCGGAACAAATCTGTCTAACCCCTATTGTCTCCGATGTGTATGCAACGGAGATGGATCCCGGAGGTGTAATGACATGGTCAGTCTAGACCTAACGGGAATGACATCCCGTGAGATTAATAGAAAACTCAAGGAACTGATAAAGACCGAGGATGAAATTGAAGTGGTGAATACCCACTCTGTGCACAATTTTGCCACGGCCCTCATCGGGGAAGGCAGGATTACGATACGGGGCAGTACCGGTTTTTATACAGGCGGGTTTCTGGAAGGGCCCACCCTGGTGGTGAAAGGCAATACCGGCTGGTACACCGGCGACAATATGATGTCGGGAGAGATTATCGTTGAGATGAACACCGGGAGTAATGTTGCGCCCTCGATGTTGGGCGGCACTATTGTGGTGAAGGGAAACAGCGGGAGCCGCGCGGGATGGGGAATGAAAGGCGGGAACCTGATTATCTGCGGAAATGTGGGCAGATGGACGGGAAAGATGACCCTCGGCGGGCGGATCATTATCCTTGGCAAGGTGGGGGAAGCTATTGGTGAATCCATGTACAACGGGGTGATCCATGTCCTCGACGAGGCCGCGGAGGGAAAGCTTGGTG
>QMLQ01000296.1 GCA_003646815.1 Deltaproteobacteria bacterium
CTGCCACAACTGCTTCAGGAGAACGCCCTTCGGTTCGGTGACAGAAAGGTTGCCATCCGGGAGAAGGAGTTCGGCATCTGGCAGTCTTACACCTGGAAAGATTACTACGGGCATGTCCGGGACTTCGCCCTGGGACTTCGCGAGCTGGGTTTTCAGGCCGGCGATAAGCTTTCATATGCGGGTGACAACAGGCCTGAAGGGCTTTTTTCAGAATTGGCGGTTCAGTCGCTGGGCGGGGCAATCGTGGGGATCTATCCCGACAGTCACCTGGACCAGGTGGAATACATCATCAACCACTCTGATTCGATATTCGTGGTGGCAGGAGATCAGGAACAGGCCGACAAGGTCCTTGACATCAAGGAGAGATGTCCCCTGATAAAGAGGGTGATTGTGGACGACCCAAAAGGGATGAGACGCTACGATGATCCCATCCTGGCATACTTCAAAGATGTACAGAAGCTGGGCCGCGCAGTGGCGGAAAAGGAACCCCGCCTTTTTGAGGAAATGATTGGCAAAATCCTGCCTGACGACGTGGGGATGATCAACTACACCTCGGGAACCACCGGTCTTCCAAAAGGGAGTATGATCACCCACAAGAACATGTACAGCGTGGCCAAGGCCCAGGATACGGTGGATGCGGCAGAGACCGATTTTGAATATGTGTCATTTCTTCCCTTCCCCTGGATCGGGGAGCAGGAATTCGGTGTCTACTGGGCACTCTACAAGGGCTTTACGGTTAATTTTCCGGAAAAAGTGGAAACAGTGCAGGAAAATATCAGGGAGATCGGTCCCCATATTATGCTGGCGCCGCCGAGGATATGGGAGAGGATGTGCTCTGATATCCAGGTGAAAATCCAGGATGCGGCGTGGATCAAAAGGGCTTTCTACAGGATATTTTTTCCTGTCGGATATCGGCTGGCGGACTTCAGACTCAAGAAGAAAAGGCCTCCCGTTGGATGGAAGGTCCTTGGCTGGATGGCCTATCTTTTCCTGTTCAGGTCTCTGAGGAATTATCTCGGTCTTTCCCGGCTGCGCCATGTCTATACGGGCGGCGCCCCCTTGGGACCGGAAATTTTCCACCTGTTCCAGGCCCTCGGCGTCAATATCAAGCAGGCATATGGAATGACCGAACAGACAGCGGCCTCCATTATTCATCGCACCGATGATATTCGTCTGGATACCGTGGGAAAGCCCCTCCCAGGCCTTGAATTCAAGGTCTCTGACTCAGGAGAACTGTTGTCCCGGGGAGATACCATATTCAAGGGGTATTACAAGAATCCCGAGGCGACAGAGGAGGCCCTTCGTGACGGGTGGTTCCACTCGGGGGATGCGGCACTTATTGAGGATGACGGGCATGTTATCATCATTGACCGCATGTCCGATGTGATGAAACTCGGGGACGGCAGTAAGTTTTCTCCCCAGCTCATCGAAAATAAGCTGCGGTTCAGCCCTTATATTATTGATGCGGTGGTCATCGGCCAGGAAAGGCCCTTTATCACGGCCATGATTGCCATTGATATGGCAAACGTGGGGAAATGGGCGGAAAACAACCAGATCGCTTTTACCACGTTTACGGATATCTCCCAAAAAGAGGAGACCTATGACCTCATCGCGGGTGAGGTTGCAAAGACCAATACATCGCTGCCTAAGGTTGCAAAGATCCGGAAGTTTGTGCTCCTTTACAAGGAATTGGACGCAGACGACGATGAATTGACCAGGACGAGAAAAGTGAGAAGAAAATTTGTGGCGGACCGGTACAAGACCATTATCGAGGCCATGTACAGCGATGCGGAAGAAATCCATGTGGAGGCGGATATCCGGTACCAGGACGGCAAGGCCTTCAAGATGAAGACTGGCGTGAAAATACGGCAGGTTGAGCCGGCAGAATAGGAAAATGGCAGAAAAGGAATACCAGCTGCGAGTGGAAGATATTCACCTGAGTTTCGGGGGGCTCATGGCCCTCCACGGGGTGAGCACCGGGGTAAAGGAAGGGGAGATCTTTTCAATTATCGGTCCCAACGGTGCCGGGAAGACCTGTCTCTTGAACTGTATTAATCGATTTTATCATCCCCAGCGGGGCACTATTATTTTTGAAGGACAGGACATCTCAGAGATGAAACCTCATAAAATCGCCGCCCTGGGCATTGCGCGGACCTTTCAGAATGTTGAGCTCTTTGGCCATATGAATGTCCTTGATAATATCAAGCTGGGTGCCCATATTCATCTCAAGACCGGTTTTCTTTCCGGTGGCGTCTACTACGGAAAATGTCAAAATGAGGAAATGGAGCTTCGCAAGGAGATAGAGGAGAGGATCATCGACCTTCTGGAGATCGAGCAGATCAGAAAGCATGTGGTGCACACCCTGCCCTATGGCCTCCAGAAACGGGTGGAACTTGCCCGTGCCCTGGCCATGAGGCCAAGGCTCCTCCTGCTGGACGAACCCGCCACCGGCATGAATCTCGAAGAGACCGAAGACATGGCCCGCTTTATCCTGGATATAAATGAAGAATGGGGGGTGACCATTATCCTTATTGAACACGACATGGGCGTGGTTATGGACATCTCGGATCGGATCTGCGTCCTTGACTTCGGACAGAAAATCGCCGAAGGAAGACCTGAGGAGATCAGGCACAATGAAAATGTCATCAAAGCGTACCTGGGTCAGGAAGACATCACCTATTCCCGATTGGGGGCATAACCATGGAGCCGCTCTTAGTCGTCAATAATATCGAAGTTATCTATCACAATGTCATCCTTGTGCTGAAAGGCATGTCTCTCCAAGTACATGAAGGGCAGATGGTGGCCATCCTTGGGAATAACGGCGCCGGGAAGACCACCACCCTGAAGGCCATTTCAGGGCTGTTGAAATCAGAAGACGGTGAAGTGACCGATGGCTCCATTCTGTTTCGCGGGAAGCGGATCGACCGGAAATACCCGGAACAGATTGTTCGCATGGGCATCTTCCAGGTGATGGAGGGGAGACGGGTCTTTGAGGACCTGACCGTGGAAGAAAACCTTATCGCCGGCGGTCATACCAACAAGAGCAGAGCGAAAATGAAGGGCGACATGGCCATGGTCTATGAATATTTTCCCCGCTTGAAGGCCAGGAAAAGTGTGCTTGCCGGTTATATCAGCGGGGGAGAGCAACAGATGCTGGTGATCGGACGGGGACTCATGTCCACTCCCACGCTGATGCTCCTGGATGAGCCTTCAATGGGTCTTTCGCCCCTTCTTGTCTCCGAAATATTCAGGATCATCCAGCAGATCAACAAAGAAAAAGGGGTCACCATCCTCCTGGTGGAGCAGAACGCACGTTTGGCCCTGAGTATTGCAGACCACGGATACGTAATGGAAAACGGTCGAATCGTCCTGGACGATACGGTGGAAAAACTCAGGGAAAACGCGGATGTCAGGGAATTCTACCTCGGCCTGACCGAGGTGGGCAAAAAGAAGAGCTACCGGGATGTGAAGCACTATAAGAGACGGAAGAGGTGGTTAACCTAGCATTGGGATTTTGGGATTTGGCATTGGA
>QMLQ01000297.1 GCA_003646815.1 Deltaproteobacteria bacterium
AGATACCTTGACAGCTACTCCTAAACAAATCTTCAACTCGGTCTGTGAAAATAATCTTTCACAGACCTCAATAAAACTGTAAACAACGCGAAAGATTCTTACATTTTAAATTTTCTATAGTAATAACTTTTTCCAATTAAGTCAAAATTAAATACCCAACGTTTTTCAAACCGGATCCTCAAGGTTCTCTTTATACCACAAGCAGCATCCTGCCGCACCACGCCACAACAGCTTGCACCGCCTTATTCGAAAAGGCCCCCGGAACTCCATCCGGCGGCCATGGAGTAAAAACGGTGCTCCACTCTCCTGCCGCCGGGAATGTTTCTCGTTTCTTGCAAAGGGATACTTTCGGCACGGCAGTGGAAGTATAGAGCACATCGAAAGGTGTTCAAAAGCAAGCCGCCTGCTTCGGGAGGGAGCAATACCGATTGCTTCAATAATGCCGTAACTGTGAGGCGTAGCGGGCCCTGATCCGGTCGGTATATTCCTGGTCACTTACAGCCACAACCGGGGGCGATTCACCCTCAGCCGCCATTTTCTCGGCGACCCGGATGACAAGACAATTGATGATGAAAGAATGCAGGATGGTGGCCACAGCTCCCAGTTTGAGCTCTGGATGGCCCTGCACCGGAACCACTGTTTCCCCGGGGTCCATGTGGTTGTCGATCACCACATCGGCCACCTCGTACAAATTCCGCCCCGATGGATGGCGGTTGGCTGCATCTGCGGGCACGCTGCGCGAGAAAGCCGGGCAGGTTATGGCAATCACCACCGCTCCCAGTTCCCTGGCCCGGATGGCGGCCTGCACGCAAACCGCATTGAATCCATAAGCATTCGCCACGATGAGAACATCACCGGTGCCGATATTGTAATGGGCCAGGCAGGCATCGGCATGGGCGGGTTGTCCTTCCAGGTGGTGAGCGAAGCGCATACCGTTGGCCGCACTCAAAGCGGTATCCAGCAGGGCATTAACCGGGATCAAGCCCCCTTTGCGGCAAAATGCATCCTCAGCTGCAATATAGCTGTGCACCCCGGGCCCGTAAATATGCACCACTTTGCCGGCCCGAAAACGCCTGATCATAAAATCAGCGGCTGCATCAAGATTGGGCCGTTCCTGTTCCACCACTTTCACTAGGCAGGCTTTAACATATTCCAGATACTGACTCAATCCATCCATTGAAGTTTCAAAGCCTTTGAACCAAAAGAGTTAGTTTTGCCTGGGAAAATTGTTCATCAAACGATCTTAATCAGACTGGATTTTTCTCAACAAGTCTGGTTGATTCTGGATCTGAGAGTCCAGATCCAGAGCAACGGTCATTATTTTACCCCCCTTGCGCACCATGTACTCGGGAATCTTTTCATGGCTTGCCGGGGTGATTTCCTCATCGTAACCGTTTTTGCCGGAGATGGCCATTCCCACAAGCATGATCCCGGAAGCCAGTAGAAAAGCTTCACCGGGGATGCCCAAAGTCAGATAGTATACTGCGCCCACCAGTACGGACAAGCTCAATACTATAGGCAGGGCGATGATCATTTTTTTCAGTGCGTTTCTCCAGCGGATATCTGGAGCCATTTTATCCATGTAAAATTTCACAATCTGGGTTACAGCTTCAATCGGGGACTCAAAATAGTTAAAACAGCCGATGGTCAAAAGGTTGAAGCCATCACGTTCAAGCCGTGAGGGATAGCGGCCGAATAGATAGTGCTCATCCTGGTCGACAGTGTGGATTATTGAAAGAAGATAGCCGCCGGGAAGCTGGAAACACTCCCCGCTTTTCACGCTCAAACGCAGATTGTAGAGCACTTCGGAACGGATAAAAATTTTGCCTTTGGGAGTCTTTTGTGCCTGAGTAAAAAAACTATTGCGGATAATATTTCTCGCCCGGTACATATCACTGCCTGACACCGAGGGATAAACAAAGTCGTAGCGCAAGGCCACCTCATGAGCTCCGAGAAGCCCTTTGCTGCGGATATACTCCTTGAGAGAGGAAATACCCTCATGCTCTATTGCCGCCACCTCGGTATCCATGTGCAGATCCAGCATTTTTCTCTTGAGAAGTCTGGTATCCAGGGAATCCTCGCCGAGTATCTCGAAAATCCGGTTCAACTTTTCGGAAGCCTCGGCTTTAAGGGTATTCTCCAAAGAAAGCTTTTCTTTTAAATCCTCCGTGGTCGATCCCTCGGCCATTTTGATATCAGCATAATGTTTTATCACCTTGTTCTCATCGAACAAAGCGCTCAGCCCCGCTTTTTCAACAATTTCCTCAACTGGGCGCTCGCTTTCCTGCTCGCCGGCGAGAACACGGTAACGCTGGTGAAGAAATTTACTAAGACCCTCCTTCCAGATATAATCCAGCATTGAGGCCAGGCCCAGCTGCTCGATCAACTCTATCAAGCGCTCCTCTGAATGGGGAGCGAAAGCCAGAAAGTAGAGCCTGCGCACATCCTTGTCGTCCACTTCCCGCTCAGTTGAAAAATCAATCAGGCCTTTGTCCGCGGCTCCGGGGGAAAGCATGAGTCTCAATGCGCTGATCTCGCAACTTTTGGGCATCTGCTCCAGTTTGAAAATCTCCGGGGCCTTCCTTTCCAAAATCTTGTCCAGGAAACTCAAGCTCAGGCCGAACTCGTAGGAAAGAGCGAGAAGTCCTGAATAACTGCGGGCGTTTATCTCCTCAATCAAACGCTGGAAATAGGGAACCGGTCGGGCTTGCTCGAGCAGGGATTTCAAGCGGTTGAACTTTATCTGTTCCCTTATGTATTTCTTACTGAACATTCTTTCGAGCTCTAACTTGTTTTCGGCAAATGGGGCTTCCAGCTCCCGGTTTTCCTGGCTGAGATCTTGGCTCATGGTATCTCCGAGCGATAGCATGATTCATGCCAGATATTTATCTCCTCATCCGGCAGGATCAGCGGTTTGAGTTTATTCAGCCCGGTTCATGATCGAGGCCGCGTACCCCGCACCGAAACCATTGTCGATATTGACCACAGTCACCCCGGAAGCACAGGAGTTGAGCATGGTGAGAAGAGCGGCCACTCCCCCGAAGCTTGCCCCGTAACCTACACTGGTGGGCACTGCGATCACCGGACGGTCTACCAGGCCGCCGACCACGGAAGCCAGAGCACCCTCCATGCCCGCAACCACTATGATCACAGTGGAAGATACCAGATCATCCCTGCGGGAGACCAGCCGATGCAGCCCCGCCACCCCTACATCGTAGATACGGACCACGCGATTGCCCAACAATTCGGCAGTGACCGCTGCCTCCTCAGCAACTGGAATATCGCTGGTTCCTGCACTGACCACGGCCACCGGTCCCCTCATTTTCGGAGTCTGTGCCCGGGAAACCGAGACAATGCGTGCCTTTTCATGGTAGACCGCTTCAGGATAGGCCTGTTTAATCGCCTTGTAGCCGGTTTCCGAGATTCGGGTGGCAATCAGGCTGCCCCCGCCCTCCAGGATCCGTTGGGCAATGGCCAGAATCTGCTCCTCCGTTTTGCCCTGGCAGAAGATGACCTCCGGAAAAACATTGC
>QMLQ01000298.1 GCA_003646815.1 Deltaproteobacteria bacterium
ATATCCCTCCTGAATTCAAGGGAAGAAAAATCTTTTTCTATGATTTCCGTTCGGCCGTTCGACTCGACCTCAACGAGACCAAGACCATGGCCCAGCAACTGGCGGGAAAGCTGAACCAGGACCCGTCCGGCGTCAAGATTCTCATCCCCATGTACGGCTGGTCTGAGGCTGATAAAGAAGGGGAACCGCTCTATGATCCTCCAATGCGTGACGCATTTATAGAAAAACTGAAAAAAGATCTGGATCCCCGCGTCCAGGTCAAGGAAGTGGGCAGTCACATAAACGATCCTTCTTTCGCACAGGCGGCCTCAGCTATGATGAATGAAATGGTAAAAAATCCGGGCGAAAGCTTGTGACAGGATCGCGAATTCTTCAACACCTTTTTCTCGTCATTTCATCACACCAGCCAAATGGAGAAATTCCCTCGCAGGAAGAGAGAGTTCCACGTTCCGTGGAAAGGCAATAACGGTCTGGACAAAAATGGGGCCTTCCTTGATACTCAAAGCACGAAGCAGCCCCTTTATCTGCATGGTCACTGCCGGCTGGGTCACAAAAAGCGCCTCAGCGGCCTTGGTCATACTCTTTTCTCTAGCCGCCAGGTAGAATGCCCTGAGCTGATTAAGATTGAATTGCATGGGAACCCCGGGATATGCTTGCATAAGAAAATCTTATGCAAGCATAAAATCAATTGCTTTGACAAGCCAATAAAATTCAGTCAATATTCAAGCAACAAAAATTGAACTGTTTTCTTGATAAAGAGGAGTGGATGGCACCCTACCGAACAATATTCTGGCAAATCACTGATGCCTGGATCTTTTACGTCTTTGTGGTCCTCGCTGCGGGTCTCTTTTTCGCGGGAGTAATCGCCCACATTTATGTATGGAAAAAGAGCGCAAAACCTTTAGGGATTTCTTTTTCAAGCAGTGAACTCAAGAAAACCCTCCTTGACACGTTCCTGGGACGACGAGTGCTTCAAGGCGACAGAGCCGCAGGTATGATGCACCTATTTCTGTTTTGGGGTTTTCTGTCTCTTTTCATTGGCACCTCTTTTCTGGCCGTCCACGACTATCTCTTTTCCTTCCTAACGGGCACTGTTTACCTGATTTACTCCCTGGCCATGGAAGTGGGAGGCCTCCTGCTCCTGACAGGGATCCTGTGGGCACTCATTCGGCGATATATCCAGCGTGTTCCCCGTCTTGAAAGACGACTGGAGGATGCTCTGGTGCCGGCTTGGTTTGTGCTGGTTGCCCTTTCGGGATTCATGGTGGAAGCTTATCGGTTGGCCGCACAGCATCCCCAGTGGGGCCCCTGGTCCTTTGTGGGGTGGTGGATAAGCGGTTTGACTTTGCCTTCCACAGGAAAGGCCTTTTATCCGTATCTCTGGTGGACCCATGCCCTCCTTGCCCTCTCTCTTATAGCAGTAATTCCTTTTACCAAGCTTTTTCATATCCTGGGCGCGCCCGCGGCTATCTATTTTCAGGGGTCTCGCAAACCCATCACCGCCGCCCTGGAAGAAGACGAAGGCGTTGGAGAATTTGATCTAGGTGATTCCATCTTTTTTGACGCCTGCATGCGATGCGGGCGTTGCGTGGAAGCCTGCCCTTCTGCGGGAGCCGGTGAGCCATTTGCCCCCCGGGAATTTGTCCAGGCCATGCACCGGGCCTTGTGGCAGGAACGCTTTCCCTGGGGTGATATCCGGGTCCTGAGCAGAGGCGAAAAAAATGAAGTGGGAGATAAATTCTGGTACTGCACCACCTGCCGGGCCTGCCTCGAAGTCTGCCCGGTCTACGGCGCCACTTTCGAGGCCGTCTTGAAACAACGTACTTTGGCCGTAGAGGATGGAACCAATGTCCCCAAGCTCATGAATCAAACGCTGGAAAAAGTCTTTAAATACGACAATCCCTGGGAGTCATCCAAGAAGCGGCGAGGCGCCTGGGCAGAAGGGATGGACCTGGTTGACATTGGGAAAAGGAACGCGCAAGTGGATCTCTGCTACTTCGTGGGGTGCACAACTTCCTTTGATGACATAGCCAAAGAAATCGCCCGGTCATTCTCAAAGGTCCTTCAGAGGGCCGGTGTCAATTTCGGCATCCTCGGCAAGAAAGAGCCCTGCTGCGGGGATATTGCCAGGAGAACTGGTGAATTGGGTCTCTTCATGGAGCAGATGGAAAAATCTCTCGACCTTTTTGACAAATACGGCATTACCGATGTAGTGACCTCATCTCCCCACTGCTTCCATACCTTTCAAAATGACTACCCTGAAAAACCTTTCACGGTCCGCCACTACACCATTGTTTTACGAGAACTGATTGCCAGTGGAAAACTCCGGTTTAACAAGGGGATAGATGCGACAGTCACCTACCATGATCCCTGCTACCTGGGCCGCTACAATCGGATATTTGATGCGCCAAGGGAAATTATTCGTTCCATCCCCGGGACTACCCTGGTGGAAATGAAACACTACGGGGCTGATAGCCTCTGCTGCGGTGGAGGAGGCGGCCGAATGTGGCAGGACTTGGATGGCGAGGTCAAGATGAGCGAAGTACGAATCAGAGAAGCTGAGGCCACGGGTGCAAAGATCCTCGTAACCGCATGCCCTCTGTGCCGCATCATGCTGGAGGATGCCCGCAAGGTTGCAGATCTGCAGGAGACCCTCCAGGTAATGGATCTGAACGAACTTGTCTTACAGGCGTTGGAAGGGTGACTCGCGGAAATGATAAACCATATAAGGTGCTAATAAAACGGGATAACTAGTTATGGAGGCATGGAGATGAATGATGTATTAATACTGGGAGAGATAGTAGATGGATCATTGGACTTGAGGACCCTTGAATTGCTGGGAGCCGGAAAAAAACTTGCCGGGGATCTCAATACGGGTCTCTCCCTTGTGATCCTGGGAGATGAGGTTTCAGGGCCGGCTGAACAGGCTCTCACGTACGGGCCTGATCGGGTATATGGCGTGGAACACCCTTTATTAAAGGGATTCAACGCTGACCTGTGGCTCGCATCCCTGGAGCAGGCATGCAGAAAAATCAACCCGAAAATATTCCTCATGAGCCATTCTTTCACCGGCATGGAATTGGGCCCGAGGCTGGGCTTTCTATTGAATACCTCCCTTACTACTGACTGCATCGATCTTTCAATTGACCCTGAAGACGGGCTCCTCCTACGAACAAAGCCGGTTTCAGGGGGCAACGCCATTTCCGTGTTTAAATGCCCGGGCGAGCCGCAACTGGTGACGGTGAGGGGAAAAGCCTTTGAACCTGCCAAGCCGGGTGAGGGAAAAGGGGAGATTGTGGGCATGGCTCCGGAAATAGACAAGTCCATGATCAAGGTGGAATCCATTGAGGTGGTCAAAGAGGACGTGGTGTCCCTGGATAAAGCAGATGTAGTTGTTTCCGGTGGTGCAGGCCTGGGCGATGAGGATGGATTCGAGATGCTCCAGGAGCTGTCAACGGCCCTGAGCAAGTCTTTTGGGAGTGTCATGATCGGGTGTAGTAGAATGGCGGTGGACAAAGGCTGG
>QMLQ01000299.1 GCA_003646815.1 Deltaproteobacteria bacterium
GGATTTCGGTCCCGTCACCATACACCCTTCGGCAGGTGCCACCGCCATAGGAGCGCGCATGCCCCTGGTGGCCTTCAACGTCAACCTGGACACTGCGAATCTCGATATCGCCGAGGATATCGCCAGGAAGGTCCGGTACATAACCGGGGGCCTTCGTTACTGCAAGGCCATCGGCGTGGAGCTGAAGGACCGCGGGATCGTGCAGGTCTCCATGAACATGACCGATTTTACAAAGACTGCGCTTTACCGGTCATTCGAGCTCGTCAAAATGGAGGCCCGGCAATATGGCGTCAACGTGGTGGGCAGTGAAATTATCGGGCTGGTCCCCCTGGCCGCCCTTGTTGATTGCGCGGTTTACTACCTTGGAGTGGAGGATTTTTCTCCTGACCAGGTGCTGGAATCGCGTCTCATGGAATGAAAAAGGTTTTGAGGTTATGAAGGGGAATATTATCATAAAGAATGCTTCGGAACTGGTGACCTGCAGCGGTTTTCAGGCCAGGAAAGGCCCGGAGATGACCAATCTCCACATCATCCATGACGGCAGTGTGGTTATTGAGGACGGAAAAATATCTTTCGCGGGCAGGACATCAGATCTTCCCGACTACCATGACCCCGGAAGATTCGACGTTATCGACGCGGAGGGAAAGGCAGTCCTGCCCGGGTTCGTGGATTCCCATACACACTTTGTATTCGGCGGATACCGCGCTGAAGAATTTTCCTGGCGGTTGAACGGCATGAGCTACATGGACATCATGGCACGTGGCGGGGGTATCGTCAGTACTGTTTCAGCCACCCGGAAAGCCTCCCTTGAAGAACTCGTGGACTCTGGCCGAAAAAGACTCGATTCCATGCTCTCCTTCGGCGTGACCACGGTGGAGGGGAAAAGCGGATACGGGTTAGATCGTGACACTGAAATACGGCAACTGGAGGCCATGGCTGAACTGGACCGGACTCATCCGGTGGATATTGTGAGAACATTCCTTGGCGCCCATGCCGTACCAGCGGAATGCAAAGGCAAGACAGAGGAGTTCCTGGATTTCATCCAAGGGACGGTCCTCCCGGAGGTGGCGGAAAAGGGACTGGCAGAATTTTGCGACATTTTCTGCGAAAAAGATGTGTTTTCAGTTGAGCAGTCCCGTCGACTGCTTATGAGGGCACGCGAACTGGGGTTCAAGCTCACCCTCCATGCTGATGAAATTGTGCAGCTGGGAGGCGCGGAATTGGCTGCGGAACTGGGAGCTGTCTCTGCGGACCATCTTCTCCAGGCTTCCGATCACGGGATTGAGGAGCTCGCTCGTGCGGGGGTGGTGGCAACGTTGCTTCCCCTGACCGCCTTCAGCCTTAAGGAACCTTATGCCAGGGCAAGCGCTATGATAGACAAGAATTGCGCAGTGGCCCTGGCCACTGACCTGAACCCTGGAAGTTGCTTTTCCGAATCAATCCCCCTGCTCTTTGCCCTGGCCACCCTTTACATGAACCTGAGCGTTGAGGAGGCTGTTACAGCGTTGACCATTAATGGAGCTGCTGCACTGGACAGGGCTGATAGTATCGGGAGTGTCAATGTGGGGAAAAAAGGCGATGTGATTGTTCTCGAATTCCCTTCATACCGCTTTATCCCCTACCACGTGGGAGTGAATACGGTGGAAAAAGTCATAAAGGCCGGGAACCTCGTGTATGATAAATTAAACGGAGGGAACTCAATTGTTAAGTGACCTAAAAGTAAAACATTTCCTGGACAAAACTGCTTCCAAAGAACCGGTCCCCGGGGGCGGAAGTGTTTCCGCCATGGCAGCGGCGGCAGCCGCAAGCCTGGTGGAAATGGTGGCGAATTTGACCATCGGAAGAAAAGGGTACGAGGAGGTTGAGGAAGAGATGAAGTCTGTTGCGAGGGAAGCTTCCCGATACCGGGAAAGATTTACAACGGCCATAGACCGTGATTCTGCCGCATATGGGAAAGTGATGGAGGCTTTCCGCATGCCCAAATCGAACCATACGGAAAAAGAGATCCGGTCCCGCGCCATACAGGATGCCTTAAAACTTGCGGCAGAGGTTCCCCTTGCAGTAGCGGAAGATGCCCTTGCCCTCCTGCTGCTCGCGCAACCCGTGTTGAAAAAGGGAAATCCCAACGCTTTGACCGATGGGCTGGTGGGCGTCATGATGGCAAGATCAGGGGCTCTTGGCGCACTTCAAAATGTTCGGGTGAACCTGGCTTCCCTCAAGGACCGGGACTATGTTTCAATGATTTCCTCCCGGGCACAGGAGATGGAAAAACGTGTCGTTCAAATGGAAAAAGATATTCTCGCAGAAGCTCAATTATGAAATCCTGGCCGACTGCGATTATTCTCCAATTTCCAGGAGGGCCAGGCGAAGGGTATTCAGGCCGATGATCCCGCCTCTTTCCTGGAGCATGGGAAGATCGCCGCTCATCCGCCATGAAAAATATTTCTCGACCCCTCTCCCCTCTGCGGCGGCATGTGCCTCTATGGAGAAGACATTTCCCTCCTGGTGCAAAAAACCAAGTATCGCGAGGCTCACATCCGCCAGGGTTTTTGCCCTGTGACGCGCCGCGAGAAGCAAAGAACTCTCTTTATCCAGGCTACGGGGAAATTCACCAATCACACGAGATAAATCAGCAGGGTTGGGGCAAACCAGGCTCTGCCGCACACTCTTCGCAGGAAAACTGTTCATTTTTCTCGTGGCCGATCCTCCGGTAAAGGTTTCAAGAAGAGATACTGTCAAGTTGTTTCGTTTTAGAAGCCCGAGGATCACGCTTTCCAGAGTGTCCTTATCTTCTCCCAGGATCTTGTTTCCAAGGCGCTTTCGCAATTCCTGTACAACCGGTTCTATCAGCCGCTCAGCATCTTCCCTGTCACTGGCGGTGGCAGCAACCCGGATTTTTATCTCTCCCGGTGAAGCCAACAGGCCAACCTCGGGGTTTTTGCCCGGTTTTATCAGATCGCCCATGACCCGGTCCACCGCGCTTTCTCCCAGTCCCACAACCTTGAGTACACGGTAATGAAGCAGGTTGTTGTGCAAGTGGTACCTTTTTCGAAGCCACGGGACTATCGCGTGCTTCATCAGGTACTTGAGCTCCCTGGGTACCCCTGGCAACGATATGACCGGCCTTCCCTCGATCTCAGTAATGAAGGCGGGCGCTGTGCCCGCGGGATTTGGCACTGCGAGGCTCCCTTGCGGCACATAGGCCTGTTTGCGGTTGTTTTCAGGCATCTTGTAGCCGAATTTCCGGAACATTCCCTCAATCTGATCCATAAGATCCTGACTGAATGCGAGTGCAACTCCAGCGACCCCTGCAACAGCATCTCTTGTCAGGTCATCCGCCGTGGGTCCGAGTCCTCCGGTTGTCACGACCATATCGCATCGCTTTATTCCATTTCTGACAACTTCTATGATTTCACCAAGGTGGTCTCCAACAGACGTTCGAAAGCGGACAGAGATTCCAAGTTCTCCCAGTTCCTGTGCAAGGTAGGCGGTATTGGTATCAATGATCTGCCCGAGAA
>QMLQ01000300.1 GCA_003646815.1 Deltaproteobacteria bacterium
CTGGTTTTCGGGACTTTGTTTTGGACCGATATTTCCCAGTACTCTGGGCAGTGCAGGTATCTGTTTCAAAAAGTATACTGGAACAATATTCTCCATTATCATGGCCGGGGGTATTCTCGGCGGGGTAATCCTATCCTCAGGCATGGGCAAAATCGCCGGGGCAAGCTCCCTGCACCAAGGATTCCGGTTGATTCTGGCTGGCGCCGGGCTTATGCTCATAACCCAGATCCTGGTTGGTTCAAGAATAAAAAAATACTTGCGGCAAAACTAAGGTACCCTTAAATCGTGGTTTCTTTTTCAAGGAGTATGAGATGAAAGGATTAAACCGCAGAAGTTTCCTGAAAAAAAGCGCTGTTGGCACTCTGGCCCTTTCGGCAATCGATGCTGAAACTAACCTCACCAAGGCCTTTGCTCAGGGGGCCGGGCCCAAAAAAAAGTTCAAGATCTCGCTTGCCGCCTGGTCCCTGCACCGTACTTTCAAAAAGAGCTGGTTCAACCTCGATCTGCCGCGTATTTGCCGGGAAGAATTCGGCATCGACGGCCTGGAATTTGTCAACACCTTTTTCGGTCTGCCGCTCTACAGCTATCTCAAGGATCTCAAGAAACGGGCTGCAGACTACGGGGTGCATCTGGTGCTCATAATGGTGGATAATGAGGGGAACCTGTCCCATCAAGACAAGGCAGAGAGAATGCAGGCGGTGGTCAATCATCGCAATTGGGTGGACATCGCCGATTTTCTCGGCTGCCACGCCATCCGCTGCAATTTCGGCCGCTCGAAAGTAGGAACTCCGCAAGAGATTGTCTCCCGGAGTGCAGAAAGCATCCGGGCGCTTGTGGAGTATGCAGACCAGGCGGGGATCAATGTGCTGGTGGAAAACCACGGCGGTGTCTCTTCCATTCCAAAACATGTGATCTCTCTGGTCAAGCAGGTGGACCATCCCCGTTTCGGCACCCTGCCGGATTTCGGAAACTTTCCGGATGAAATCGACAAATATGAGGCAATCAAGGCCCTGATGCCCTATGCCAAGGCGGTGAGCGCCAAGTGCTACGATTTCGAGCCGGACGGCACCCATAAAGCTTTCGACCTGGACCGCATGATTGAAATAGTTCTCGCCGCCGGTTACCATGGATATGTGGGCATCGAGTTCGAGGGCAAACGCCAGAGCCAGCATGATGGTGTGCTGGCCTGCAAGGCCCTGCTCCAACGCCACCAGTGATCAGCCGATGGCCGGCTCATTTGCCGCTTAACACCGCTGTTTGCCGATCCCGGGGAGCACCAGCCAACACACCTTTCCCCGGGATCGATGATCATTTGCACCAAGTGCCGGGGCGCTTGCCCGCAGCCTTGAATTAGAGTTTCGCAAGCGGAAAGAAAGCTGGAACGGATGAAAACCGATTCCAACCAGAGAACAGGCCCGGGGGCCGTGGTTTTGATTTACCTTCTTTTCTTCCTTTCCGGGTTCTGCGCTCTGGTGTATGAGATCATCTGGATGCGCCGGTTCGCGGTATCTTTCGGCAACACCACTTATGCTGTTACCGTGGTGCTGGCGGCATTCATGGGAGGACTGGCGGCCGGAAGCCGCCTGTTCGGCTTGCGTGCCGACAGCCAGGGCCGCAAAGCGGCCCTGTTGTCCTATTACGGCTGGATGGAAATTACGATCGGAGCCTATTGCCTCTTTTTCGAAAGGCTCATGCAAGCCCAGGATGAATTCCTCCTCTGGTTTTATCATGCCTATGATCCATCCCCCACGGAAAGCCTCGCTGTCAAGTTCTTCCTCTCAGTGATTCTGCTGCTGGTGCCCACCATTCTCATGGGAGGAACCCTCCCGGTTCTGATCAAGGCACTAACCCGCACCCTGCCTGATGTGGGCCGGATCACCGGCCGGCTTTACTTCATCAACTGCCTCGGCGCGGTTATCGGCGTGCTTGCGGTGGCTTTCTGGATGATCCAGAACCTGGGGATGAGTTTGAGTTCCGCAGTGGCCGCGGCGGTAAACATCACAGTCGGCCTGGTTGCTCTTTCTTTACGCGGGAAGCTGGCCGAGCTCCCCAGGCGGGCCTCCCCGCTCAGGGAGACAGCTCTCGAGAGCCCGGCTCAGGAAGAGAGCCCGCGCGTAGTGAAATGGGCCCTGGCGGGTATTTTCACTAGCGGCCTCACCGCCATGATCTACGAAGTCGCCTGGACCCGGGTGCTCTCCCTGGTGCTCGGCTCTTCCACCTACTCTTTCGCCCTGATGCTGGCCGCATTTATCAGTGGCATCGCCTTGGGGAGTTTTCTCATCTCACGCTACATGGGGAAAATAACCGGTCCTGCTTTCTTCTTCGCCCTCTGTCAGCTGGCTATCGGAGTCAGTGTGCTGGCCATGTTGCCCCTCTATAGCCGCTTGCCTCTTTTTTTCCTCCGCTGCCGGGAGTTGGTGAATTTCAGTTATGAAACTCATGAGGTTTTCAAATTTTCCCTCTGCCTGCTCGTGATGCTGGTACCCACCACTCTTTTCGGCATGGGATTCCCCCTGGTCAGCAGATTAGCCGCCGACACCCTGGGAAAGCTCGCAGGAAAAGTGGGAGAGGTGTATGCGCTCAATACCCTGGGTAATATTCTGGGCGCTGTGGCAAGCGGCATTTTGATGATCCCGCTTCTGGGGCTTAAACTGACCCTGGAGACCGCTGTTTTACTGAATATAGCCGCCGGTGGTATGATTCTGGTCGCTCTGGGAACCCGGAGAAAAAAGCAAAGTGTGAAAGTCCTCATTTTCTCCGGGCTGGCTCTGATGAGCTATTTCCTGGTCGCACCGGGCTGGGACAGGTTTCTTTTGACCGGTGGGGCTTTCCGTTTTCACCGCACCCCCAAAGCCACAGCGGAACAATACAGCCAAAAAGCTCATGAGCGCGAGCTTCTTTTTTACCGGGAGGGGATTTCAACCACGGTAACCGTGGAACGTCATGACTCGCTTCTTGTGCTGAGGGTCAACGGCAAGGCGGATGCCTCCACCGGGCTGGACATGAGCACCCAACTGCTGCTGGCGCACCTGCCCATGCTTCTGCACGACTCCCCTTCCAGAGTGCTGGTGATCGGTGCGGGCAGTGGAGTCACCTGCGGTGCCGCCCTGGCTCATCCGGAGCTTGAAACTCTCTACTGCGTGGAAATTTCTCCCGGAGTTATCCAGGGCAGCCGTTTTTTCTCCGAGCAGAACCATCGCTACTGGGAGGATCCCCGAACCAGGATAATTATCGATGATGGGCGCAACTTTCTTTTCCGTACAGAGGAGAAACTGGATGTGATCACCAGCGAGCCCTCCAACCCCTGGATTGCAGGCATAGGCAATCTCTACACCGAGGAGTTTTACCAAAATTGCCGCCAACGTCTGGCTCCCGGCGGAATCATCTGCCAGTGGATTCATCTCTACGAGATGGATGAAACCGTGCTGAAAATAATCCTCAGAACTTTCAGGAAGGTTTTTCCCCAGGCGGTTGCTTTCAGTTCCATGGA
>QMLQ01000301.1 GCA_003646815.1 Deltaproteobacteria bacterium
CCCGGATAACTTGGTTGAATAAGGGTACATATTGGAAGTGGTGTAGGCATCCTGGATCCAGAAGAGACGGCCCCCGGAGACAACCAGGTAGGGGTCCCCGTCATAAACCAGGAACGGCGCAATCGCCCTTACCCGCATGTCAATCCGCCGGTTATACATAATCCTGCTTTCGGGATTCAGGTAGGTCGTAAACAAGATCTGGGGATCAAAGAATTCGAGAGCAAAGAGGGCCCTTCGGACAAACGAAGTGATGGGGACCCCGCCCGTTCCCTGGTAGTGGGTATAGACGTTCTGGTCCCCTTTGGGGTAGTCGAATTCTTTTGTCTTGGTATTTACAAAGACATATTCATCGGTCTTTTCCCCGTAATAAATTTCCGGGTGTTCTATCTTCATATCAACATGGATGGTCGGGGGAAGATCCTTGATAATAAAGTCGGGAAGCCCCTCGCTGGTAACCTTGTTGACCGGACTGGATGCCAGGCCGTATCCGTGAGTGTAGATCAGGTGCCTGTTGACCCAGGTGTTGGCCTGGGGAGGCAGTTGGTTGACCGAGAGTTCCCGGGCGGACAGCATGACCTGGCGATAGTTGTTCTCGATGGAATAGCGGTCCACATCCACATCGTTAAAATCATAATACAACCGTATTGATTGAAGCTGGTTATAGGTCTGGAGCAGAGGACGCTTATCCCATATCCTGATATTCTGGATGGTCGCCTGATCGGCGGCAATGTCCTGCATGGTCAGGGTATCAGCTACCGGAAAATTGACCTCCTTAATCCTGGTTAAATTATAGGCCTTGCGGGTGTACTTGATGTTGTGGTCAATATACGGTGCTTCTTTGGTCAATTCATTGGGCCTGACCACTACTTTCTGTACCACAACAGGGAGCAGGGTACCGAGCAGTATAATGAGCCCCAGCCAGATTCCGCCGCTCACCCAGATCTGTCTTGCCTTTGTTTTGAAGGCGTTGAGGAACAGGACAAGCGAGAAGGCAAGAGAAAGGAAAATCAGCGTACCATATGCAAGCATCCTCACATGGACGTCGGTATACCCGGCGCCGAAGGTGGCACCGCTCGTGGAATAAAGGAGGTTGAACATTTTCAACCGGTAGCCCCAGGCAAGAAGAAGGACGATGATGCCGCCGAAAAAAATGAGGTGTTTTATGGCACGCGCTTCAATATCAATTTTGGGGACGGGTACCGGTTTCCCCTGGGCCTGGGCAGCATATTCGCTTAAATTTGTTACCTGAATGGCACCGTTCTTGAGGTACCAGGCGATGGTCACGACCGCTGCAAAAACAATCAGGACAAGGAGACCGCTCTGGATGAATAGGTAAAAAGGAAGGGAAAAGACGTAAAACCCTATATCATTGTTGAAAAGAGGGTCGCTGGTTCCAAAGGGCTGCTGATGGAAGAACCGGAGGATCATGTCCCACTGACCAGCCCCTTTTTGTGCAATGACAAAACTGATGATTACCACCAGTGCCCACATGAGCATACCCGCCGATTTTCCGGAAAGGCCGAACTGCGCCAGGATATCTGTTTCCGGTGATTGATCCGGCCGAGGGCGGGCCAGGGCCTTGCTGCGCCCGGCAAACCAGAGGTTCAGGGCAACGAGGAGCATCAACAGAAGCCAGATGACTACGCCGATTCCGAACTTGCTCATGAGCATGGTCCAGAAAACAGAAGAATAATGGAGTTTGCCGAACCAGAGCCAGTCAGGGTAAATGGAGAGGCCCCACCAGGCCAGGAGGAGAACCACGAGCAGGATACCGATGGACCATTTTCTTTTCATGAGTTATTCCTTTCAGGTCATTCCCTATAAAATGCCGTTTAACATCGTTCAAAGATCATAGGCTTTTCGCGTGCAGGGTGCAAGTTGTTTTCAAATGACTGTATGTGTGTATGGAAGCAGGTTGAATTGCTAGCCCGCTTTATTGATGGACAGTAGTTACCCATAAACAGGAAATTTCCTACAGAGTGCGGCCACTTCTTGTGCCACCTGGTCCAAAACATTCTTCCTGTTGACATTAATCAGCGCTTCGTCGATGAGTTCCGCTATTTCTTTCATTTCTCCGGGCCCCATGCCCCTGGCGGAAACGGCAGCGGTCCCCAGTCGCAGACCGCTGACCGTGCCACGGGTTTGTACGTCCCGTGGGATTACATTCCTGTTTGTGATGATTCCCACGGATTCCAGGGTGTCCTCGCCAATCTCTCCTATGATACCTTTAGAGCCCAGGTCAACAATCACTTGATGGTTTTCCGTCCCCCCGGTTACGATCCGATAGCCTCTTGCCGCAAGTTCATTCGCAAGGGAAACAGCGTCCGCAACGGTTCTCTTCTGGATCTCTATAAACTGCGGATCCTGGGCAAGTTTGAAGATGATAGCCTTTGCGGCAATGAGATTGACCGCGCTTGTCCCCTGGCATCCTGGAAATACGGCCCTGTCGATTTTACTCCCATATCGGTGTTTGCACAGGATCACCCCGCCTCTTCCCCCCATCATGGTCTTGTAACAGGTAAACGACACAAAATCAGAGAAAGGTACAGGGCTGGGAATTACCTTTGCGGCCACAAGGCCCCCGATATGCGCCATATCTGTGAAGAGATACGCTGAAATATCTTCGGCGATGTGTGCCATTTTTTCGTAATCAATCAGGCGCGGATACGAACTTGCCCCGACAACGATCATTTTTGGTCTGAACTCTTCCGCAATACTCCTGACACTTTCATAATCAATACGTTCTGTCTCGCGGTCCACTTCGTAATGTTGAAAAGTAAAACACTTGCTGGTCAGAGATGCCCTGTGTCCATGGGACAGGTGCCCTCCATGGGGCAGGCTCATGGCCAGGACCTTGTCTTCGAGCTCGAGGACGGAGAAAAAAACAGCGAGGTTCGCTGACGTGCCGCTGTGCGGCTGGACATTGGCATATTCCGCCCCGAAAAGCAATTTTGCCCGTGAAATTGCCAGTCGTTCGATTTCATCCACATACCTGCACCCTGCGTGGAACCTGTTCCCGGGATATCCCTCGATGGTCTTGGTGTTCAAAATTGATCCCATGGCTTCCAGGATGGAAAGGGGAACGTGGTTTTCAGCGGCTATGAGGTCCAGGGTGGTTTCTATCCTCTTTTCTTCCTTTTCAATCAATCGTGCAATCGCAGGGTCGTCTTTTGGCAGGTGGAGCATTGCCTTTTTCTCCTTTGTCTCGATGGGCGATAAACAGCCCATCAAAAAATGGAAGAAATCCTAACCGAGATAAACCGGAAATGACAAATGTCAAAGCTCAAATGTCAAATGAAATCCAAATGCCTCAATGACAAAACATATACCGCTCACCTGCCTGCTCCAAGGACGGGCGAAAGAGCAACGCACAGCGGCGTGAACTTCGCTCTCATTTAAATATTTGATATTTGACATTGGGATTTTGGAATCTGGCATTTCATATCATCTCAGAAGAAATTATCTGCCCGTTTTGAGCGCAAATTCG
>QMLQ01000302.1 GCA_003646815.1 Deltaproteobacteria bacterium
CACGATCTTTTCTACCCAAAATCAGTAGCCATCGTGGGTGTGCCCAGAGGGATGAAGATGGGAAAGCTCTTTCTCATGGCCCTCCAGGATCAGCATTATTCCGGTCACATCTATCCTGTCCACCCCAAGGCCGAGGAAATTGACGGTCTCAAGGCCTATTCCAGCGTGTCGGCCATTCCAGGGCAGGTTGACCTGGCCATCATTCTTGTCCCGCATCACCGTGCCCTCCCTGTTGTTAAAGATTGTGCTGCCAAAGGAGTGAAAGGAGCGGTTCTTTTCACCGCCGGGTACCGGGAAACCGGGACAGACGAAGGCGAGATGCTGGAAAGAGAACTTGCTTCTGTTGCACGCAGCGCTGGCATGCGCCTTTTTGGCCCCAACTGCATGGGCCTTTACTGTCCCGAAAGCGGCCTTTCCTTTTTTCCTGAACTCTCTAGGACCCCCGGACCCGTGGCATTTATTTCGCACAGCGGCTCCCTGGGAAATATCCTCTGTCGTATGGGACCGCAGAAAGGGATACACTTCAGCAAGGCCGCCAGCTTGGGCAATGAATGCGATTTGACTGCCGCCGACCTGCTTTCCTATCTCATGGATGACCCAAAAACCGGGGTTATTGGAGCATACCTGGAAGGGATCAAACAAGGCCCCTCTTTTCTCAGTGCCCTTAAAGGTGCTTCCCGGAAAAAACCGGTAGTCCTTTGGAAGGTTGCGCTGACCCCGGAAGGAAGCAAAGCTGCGGCCTCACACACTGGGGCTTTGGCAGGTTCCCGCGAGATATGGAATGGAGTAGTTCGGCAAAGTGGAGTCATCCCTGTACAAGGTCTTGACGTCCTGCTGGACACCTTGATGGGATTTTCTCTGCTGCCCCCCCGCTTGGGAGACCGAGTGGCCATCCTTTCCGGACCTGGCGGGTTGGCGGTTGCTGCTGCGGAGGCCTGCGGAAATGCAGGATTGAAGTTGGCCAAAATATCATCGAAAACCCTGGCCATTCTGGCTGAGTTTATTCCCCCAACAGGGACAAGCCTTCAAAACCCCATAGATGTAGGCCTTACGGCCTCCCTGGAGATCCAAATCTACCTTCGTGCCGCGAAGGCCTTGGCCGAAGATTCAGGGGTTGATGCCATCCTGGTGGTGGGGAGGGGGATGACCCCGGATACTCATAAACTCTATACGGACGGGTTGATCCAGGCACAAAGGGAGTCAGGGAAGCCTTTTTGTGTTGTCAATATCCCTGGATTTGACGCAGATTTTGCCGTGGATCTCTGTCAGGCGGGTGTTCCATTCTTTGAAACCGTGGAGAGGGCTGTGACGGTCTATGCCCGGGTTCGACGATACCAGATCTGGCGAACGAAGACGGCCGGTCGTTAACAAGAAAGCAACATCACGGGCATCGACAGACCATTTCCCTTTTTCCTGCTTTTTACTGATCGGTTTCTCCTGTTAGGCCCTTCCATGTCCGCCTTTGCAGGAAACTCCCCTCTACGTTCCCTTCCATCTCCAGATACATCTGCCAGGGGACGGCAAAAGAAAGCAGGTCCTTTCCAAACTGTTTTCGCAGGTTTTCCCGGGCAGATATGTCCGTAAGCCCCACCACCGCTCGAGGGTTTTCGGATTTTGCTTCCTTGTAAGGAAAAATCCCGATGGTCTGACACCCAGCCGCATAGGGGATGGTGACGTTTTCGGTTCCGCGTCTTCCGTAGTTTGCGAGGATAAGGAGTGCAGAAAGCTGATCCGGCGGAGCAAGAAATATAACGATCTCGGGTTCTTCTTTCTCAGGAGCAACCTGGTCGAGCGGGGGGATGTTTTGAAACAGGATCGAATGGCCATCAGGCCAAAATATCGAGGAGGGAGCCGAGCATCTCGTCGGAAACCTTTACCATGGTCAGGGTTGATTCATACCCGCGCTGTGTCAGCATGGTCTGCGGTATTTCTTCCCCCAGATCCACGTTGGACATCTCTTTTGCCACGTACTGATTATCTTCGATTTCCTGAATAATGGGACCCGGGGTGTCTACCCGGTCTATGTGCACTTCCACACCGCCCCCGGGGCCTTCTTCCAATAACGCCCGGCTCTTCTTGAAACCTTCTGTTCCCCAATTGGCAATGTTGTTGGCAGACACTGCCAATTTTACGGCATGGGCCCTGAGCGATGAGAGCGTACTGTTCACGGAAAAGATCATCGGAAAATCTCCTTTGTTGAAAGAGGAACCGAATGGAACGTCTTGCCCTTTTCAACAGAACCTATATCGGCATATTGCTCCAGGAACTTAAGGAAAAATTATCACAGGGAACAGCGGTGGATCAGGAGAGAGGGGAGGAGACTCTTGACGGAAAACCCACTCGAGAGTATACGAAATGGGAAGGACCTGAATTACACTGATTCTACTGCGCTTCAGAGGGATAGACTGACGGCAGAGTGAAGAAGAATGCTGGGGAAAAGGAGAGAGACATGAAAATACCGCAAGAGGGCATTGCAAAAGAGGAAATCTTCAAGACACTCAGGGGCTACAAAGGCAAAGACCTTGACTGGAAATCGGGCCGGGTCATGGGATTTATCTATTATCCCGGGGAGAAGGCTCACGATGTTATTGACGAGGCCTACACCATGTACCTCACGGAAAATGCCTTGGATCCCACCTCCTTCCCGAGCCTTTTGCGTCTGGAAAACGAGGTTGTGGCCATGACCGCCGATCTCCTGCGTGGTGACAAGGAAGTTGTGGGTAATTTTACTTCCGGCGGTACGGAAAGCCTCATACTCGCGGTCAAGACGGCCAGGGATTATGCCCGGGCAACTAGGCCGCACATCAAGGAACCTGAAATGGTTCTTCCCATAACCGCTCATGCGTCATTCTACAAAGCCGCTCACTATCTGAATGTGAAACCCGTTGTTACCCCGGTGCATGACCATTCCTTCCGCGCCCATGTCGATGCCATACGTGATGCCATCACGGAAAACACTATTCTGCTGGTGGGCTCCGCCCCCAGTTACGCGCACGGGGTTGTTGATCCCATAGAGGAAATCGGAAAGCTGGCCCTTGAAAACAATCTGCTTTGTCACGTGGATGCGTGTGTGGGAGGGATTCACCTTTCATACATGCGAAAAATGGGGTTTGAGGTTCCCGACTTCGATTTTACCGTCCCCGGGGTGACCTCTCTTTCCGTGGATATCCACAAGTATGGGTACTCTGCCAAAGGGGCTTCGGTCATTCTGCACAAGAATAAGGATCTCCGAAGACACCAGATGTTTGCCTGCTCCCGCTGGACCGGCTATACCGTTGTGAACCCGGCCGTCACCAGCAGCAAGACAGGAGGGCCCATGGCGGCCGCATGGGCGGTCATGAAATACCTGGGCGATAATGGTTACATGGAAATTGTCCGCGAGGTCATGGATGCCACCAAGCTACTCATTGACGGCATCAACCAGATTGAAGGGCTGAAAGTACTCGGCAAGCCTGAAATGTGCATGTTTGCCATTGCTTCAACC
>QMLQ01000303.1 GCA_003646815.1 Deltaproteobacteria bacterium
AGTTCCTTTTCCGGTTTTCTCCCGGCATACCAGAGAAAACCATCTTCATCAAAACGACCAAGGTCCCCCGTGTGATGCCAGCCATTACTGACTGTGTACTCGTTGTCTTCGGGAAGATTCCAATAGACCTTAAAAACCATGGGCCCCTTCATGGTAATCTCGCCCACCTCTCCAATGGGGACCGGACGGTCATAGTCATCCACAAGCCGTACCTCTGCCAGCGGCAATGTCCTTCCGGCAGCGCCCGGTCGATCATTATACGGACCAAAGGTCGCCAGGCATGAGGTCTCTGTCTGCCCATACAGGACATAAAACGTGCCGCCGGTCACATCCTGATATTTTTCAATAGTCGCGGGCGACTCTAAACCTGCCACAGATCTTAATGAACTGATATCCGCCCCGGTCTTTTCCTGTTGTTCAAGAATTGAGTCGAGGATGGGAGGAAACTCGATAAGGATGGAAATTTTCTTTTCGCTGATAAGCTCCACAGCCTTTTCTGCGTCAAACTTGGTCACATTCACGTTCAAGGCCCCGGCGTGAAATGCTGATGTGGCCAGAAAGAGCCCGCCAACATGAAAAAGAGGAAGGATATTGAGATGGACATCCTGCGGTGTGAGATTGCAAAGATAATCAACATGCATGTCAGCACAGAGGACATTCCCGTGACTCAGCAAGGCCCCCCTGGGCCTTCCTGCCACGGCTGCTGTGTGGATAATGACAAAACCGTCATCCGTGGATACCTCTGCCGGTTCGAAATCATTCCCGTGATTCATCAAAGAACCAAAATCTGAAAACGTTCCTCCCTCGCTGTTTAGATTGAAATACTTCTTTACGGACGGAAGTTTGTCTTTTATCCCATCCACCACCCCCTGAAATTCCTTATCCGCAAATACAATCGTGGGCTCACAATCATTCAGATTATATGCAACTTCATCGGCGGCAAGCCTCCAATTGACAGGCAGCATGATGGCGCCCAGACCGGCGGCTGCGCCATAAAGGAGAAAAAATTCAAGGCTGTTCTTTCCTACAACGCCTATACGGTCGCCCTTCTTGATACCGGATTTTCGCAGGCCTGAGGCCAGTTGATCCACTTTTTTTTTGTATTCCACAAAGCTCAGGGTGCGTCCATCATCAACCTCGAACCATGCGTCCTTTTTTTTGAAAGAAACGGCATTTTGATTAATAAGATCATAAAAGGTAAAATCGTAGAGTCCCATAATCGCTTTCCTCATAAAAAAGGGGCCAGGCCTCAGTAAATAGGCGAGCCCGACCCCTCTGTTTGCTTGCTGCTACTTTACGGACGCTTCAAAAGGAAGAACTTTGATGAGTCCGTCAGCCTTAAAGGTAAATGCACCTTCCGTCACCTTTACGGGTACTGAGTATTCGGGAACTCCCCGCCACCACCGCTCCAGTGCCTTCCATGGGCTCCATCCCCGGTCCTTTAACTTATAGCCCCCTGTTACCAGCAGGCTCAAAAGACCAGACCGGGTGGTGATTAAAGTGTTCAGCCGGACCTGGTCTGTTTTTCCGGCAGGAATCCAGTAGGAATCCTCATTGTTGACGGTCACCACCTGAAAATCATTGTCGAATGCCACGGTGAACTTTATCCCCTCCAGTAATACGGGAAAGGGGTTGGGGTTCTGAATATCGAAAAGAAAACTCATGGGGAGCGGAGCGCCTCTATTTCCCGCATCTCCTTTCGTCGGCTTCACCTTACTGGAAATATACCAGTACCCATCGTACTGGGGAACCTCAAAAGAATCCAGCGTAATCACCGGGCTCTTGAAGTTGGCGGCCGTGGGTTTGACCTGCATACCTACACAGGATGCAAACACCACACCGAGGGCAAAAATCATCACGGTCAAAAGAACCAGTTTTTTATGCATGATAGAACCTCCCTCTTCTGAAATCGGAAGTCGGAAGTCGAAAGTGGGAGTAAAAAAACATCTTCAATCCCATATTCCGCTTTCCCCCTTCCGACTTGGAATATGTTTCTGTTCAGGAAAGCCACCTCTTTCTTCGCTTGTAGTGTTTCACATCACGAAAACTCTTTCTCTTCCCGCTCTTGTCGCTGAGTCCCAGGTAGAAATCCTTAATATCCTCATTTTCGCTCAGTTTTTCTGCGGTATCGTCCATGACAATCCTCCCCGTTTCCATAACATAGGCATAGGGAGCCACATTCAGGGCCAGTTTCGCATTTTGCTCCACCAGCAGTATGGAAATACGCTGTTCCTTGTTGAGCTTCATGATGATATTGAAAATCTCGTGAATGAGCATGGGGGCCAGACCCATAGAGGGTTCATCGAGCAGCACGAGCTTTGGCTCGGTCATGAGGGCCCTCCCCACCACGGTCATCTGTTGTTCCCCGCCGCTGACAAGACCGGCAGTCTCGGTCCTCTTCTCCCGCAGCCGCGGGAAATAGTGGTACACCATCTCAAGACCCTCCCGCACCGAACCGCTCTTCCTCAAATGGGCCCCCACCTTCAGGTTTTCCTCCACGGTCAGGTGTTCAAAGACACGGCGGCCTTCAATGACCTGGACAATCCCCATCTTGGCGATACGGGCGGCCTTCTCATGGTGAATCCGGCGTCCCTCAAACTCGATGGATCCGTCAGTTACTTCGCCGTCCTCCACCTTCAGGAGTCCGGAAATGGCCTTCAGAGTCGTACTCTTGCCGGCCCCGTTGGCACCCAGTAAGGCAATGATTCCGCCCTTGGGGACTTCGATGGAAACCCCTTTCAAGACAAGGATCACCTCGTGATATCTGACCTCAATGTTCTTGATTTTCAAAATGGGTTCTGCAGCTTCCAAGTTTTAAAAACCTCCACGGGATGTGTAACCGTTTTTCGTGACTGAAACTGAAGCGAATATTACCATCCAAGCCATTCCTTAGCCCATTTTTCAGGCCAGCGCTTCTTGAGGTCCACCCGTTCCACTTCCTGGAATTTGCCGTTCTTCCATTCCTGGATCAGGCACCCGGTTGTGGGCCGGTGATCCGTTGCCGTAAAGGAGATTGGAGAGGCACCGAGGCCGATGTCAAAATTCCTCAAGGTTTCAAAACCCTTGGTCATAATCCCCGGCCCAGACAGGTCTCCGGCCTTGTCTGCCCGCTTCAGGGCCTCCCAGGTGATCATCGCATCACCCCAGGCCTGAATTGTTCTGATGAGCCTCTTTTTCAACGGGACACCAGGATTATATTTTTTTGCTGTTTTTACAACGATATCCATGTTCTTGTAATTCTGGCCGAAAAACGCGCAGGGAGTTGCGCCCATGACGCCCTCTGCGGCATCTCCAGCCAACCGGGGCAGGTTTTCGTCAAAACCCCAGTTGTTTATGATCCAATCCGCAGTCAGCCCAAGGGCATAGGCATCCCTGATGGTTGCGGAAACCGACATGGTGGTGTTCCCATGCCAAAGGAGGTCCGGCTTAAATTTCTTGAGCGCCATGATCTGGCTCTTGGTGTCCAGCGCAAAC
>QMLQ01000304.1 GCA_003646815.1 Deltaproteobacteria bacterium
ACACAGGAGGTGCGTTCTCCCGACCTGAAGGGGTTCATGAATGCCTTTGCTGAAGCCTCCTCAGAGGATACCCAGAAGCATATCAAGACGGTCCTGGCGGAACTCCTGCGGGAAAAGGGGGTTCCTCCCGAGAAGGTAAAGTCATTCCTGGAGGGTATGACGGTTTCCTACACAAAAAACGTTTCAAAGTCTCAATCAGCAGATAGGAAAGACCCTGGCCTGTGGAATGGATTGGTTCTCAGGCAGCAGCACAAAATGAAAAATGATCCGTGGACCGAAAAAATCCTGGCAATACTGAAAGAGGCGCGTACGGGCGCACAGCAGGCAAATGAAACGAATGAAAAATTTCTTCAATCTTTTCTTTTGGGTGAAGAAGATCAGCTGAACCCCGCGAATAAATCTGCCGCTGAGCGGCTTGCAGCTCTCCTTCGTACCGGTGAAGAGGTGACCGCTTCAAAAGGCCAGCGAATCCTGAAAGGGCCCAACCTTGACGGAAAGTCGTCATTTTCGTCCGGCGAGTCTTTCCTAAAAACAGGAGTCCAGGATGGAGCCGGCAAGGTAATTTATGCGCCGCAAAATGCGGGCGTTTTCGCGCGTGCCCTTGAATATGTTCAAAGTACATCCCCGGTTTCGCCAATCCTGGAGAGAATGCAGTGGATGATGCAGGCAGGGAAGCAGCATGCCAGGATTCAGTTGTCTCCGCCAGAGCTCGGTCACATTGATCTCCGGCTGGTCATTGACCAGGGCCATATCCAGGCCCACCTTGGCACGGAAAACCCCATGGTCAAGGAAATGATCCAGGCAAACCTTGATCAACTCAAACAGCAGCTCGCGGGCCTCGGTTTTGTAGTGGAAGAGTTCAATGTGCATGTGGGAGCTGACGGCCGGAATTTTATGGACCAGGAAGAATTATGGAGCAAGGCAGAAAAAACCGGCTCCTGGTTGACCAGTAATCCAGGTGTCGAGCCTATTGATCCTGACCCGCAACCATCCCGAAGAGTGGAAGATGATCTCTACCAGATTAATGTTCGCGTCTGATTTTTTGCCCGGGGTGATCGCAGGGTTATCCAAGAGGTGATGAGGAGGAAGCCAAGATGATTTCACCTATCGAAGCCATACAGTCCGTAAACGGGCAAAACCCGGAGACTACGACTCAGAAAGCATCCGACAAGATGGGCAAGGATGATTTTCTGAAGATCTTCCTGGCGCAGATGCAACACCAGGATCCACTGAATCCCATGGAAGGGACTGAATTTACCGCCCAACTCGCCCAGTTCAGCAGCCTTGAGCAGCTCTTTAATGTCAATGACAACCTGGAATCCCTGAAGGGAGTGCAAGGTGATACCAACAGGTATGATGCGCTGAATTTTATCGGGAAGGATATCGTGGCGGGTGGCGACCAGCTCTCCCTGGGCCAGGCAGGGGTCGCAAGGGGTGCTTTTCAGGTCCAGGCACAGGCTGCCTGCACCGTCAGCGTCATTGATGGCTCCGGGAACCTGGTCCGGACCATACCCCTGGGTATCCTTGATGCGGGACAGCATTCATTTGAATGGGATGGCATGAACAGTTCAGGCCTCCAGTCACCTGCCGGGGTGTATACATTCTCGATTAATGCACTGGACAGCACAGGTTCTCCTGTGCTTGCCGACACCATGACAAGCGGAAAGGTGACGAGGGTCAACCTGGAAGGAAACTCTCCGATTTTGTATGTGGGAGATGTCCCGGTAAGTTTCGACCAGGTCCTTGACATCAGCCTCCCGGAAGAGAACCAGGAGTCGTGAGTCAAGAAAAGCTAGTCGAGAGTCGTGAGTCAAGAGTCGACAAAAGCTAGTGCGGAGTGGAGAGTGGTGAGTCACGAGTGACAAGGAAAAATAAGTTTTATGTTGATCGCTCAGGTGACCAATTCAAGAATTTGGCTAATTGACGAAACAAGGAATCAACGAAAACGAAGGAGGAGAAAAAATGGCACTTTCAAGTTCATTATTTTCAGGCATCAGTGGACTGAGTTCTCTTGGTAACGCTATGCAGATCATCGGCGATAACATCGCCAACGTGAATACGGTTGGTTTCAAGGGGAGCACCTTCACGTTTCAGGATCTCCTGAGCCAGTCCATATCTACCCAGTCGGGTACGGCCCAGGTGGGCCGAGGGACAGCGATCGGGGATGTGTCTGCCTCCTTTGAACAGGGTTCATTTGAATCAACCGGGAGCACCACTGACCTTGCAATCGGTGGTGACGGGTTTTTTACTTTGAGAGAGGCAGGAAGCGAGAGCCTCTTTTATTCCCGGGCAGGCAAATTTCGGTTCGACAATGACGGGTATCTGACCAATCCGGAAGGGTACGTGGTCCAGGGGTGGCGACTGGATGATCAGGGCGAGAACATCGGTTCCATGACGGACGTGTTGCTCGATTCTTTTACTTCGGACCCGGACCCCACCGATAATGTTACCATCATTACAAACCTTGACTCTGATGCCGTGGGCCACCACACCGCTCCCACCTTCCTCGCGCATGATTGGGATGCTACATCGGGTGGGATGCCTTCCGACAAGTATGAATACCAGAGCACGGTAAAGGTATTCGATTCCTTGGGAAGCACCCACGATATCACCATCTATTTTGACAAAGAACAGGGGTCGTCCACCTGGCAGTATGCCATAGCCTGCAACCCCAACGAGGACAGCCGGGCGGGTGCCGGGGGAGTAACACAGGGCCTTCTTGCCCGTGGAAAGATCAATTTCAGTGAAAGCGCAGGAACTATATTGCCGAATGCGACTGACTTTACCATGGATACTTATGATCCCTCTGCCGGCTCATGGACCCCTGTTACTCCCAACACAGCGGGTTATCTTGAATTCTCACCTGATTTTTTGGGCGGCGCCGGGGGAAGTACCGTGATGAATATCGCTCTTGATTTGGGCAGCCATTTTGAAAGTGCATGGACCAATGCCGCCCTGACCACAACCCAGTATGCGCGATCTTCCAGCACGATTTTTCAGTCGGCGGATGGGTACGGAGCAGGTGATCTCAAGGGGGTTGATGTGGATGTGGACGGGACCATGACCGGCGTATACTCCAACGGTCAGCTCATTCCCCTTTATCGAGTGGCACTGGCAAAGTTCCAGAATGTGCAGGGGTTGCACAAGGAGGGGGGCAGCTTGTACCGCCAGACACGGGAGAGCGGCGACGCCATCACGGGTGATCCTGGGACCAACGGACTGGGCAACATTTCCCCCAACTCCCTGGAGCAGTCGAATGTGGATATTGCCAACGAGTTTGTCAAAATGATCACCACCCAGCGGGGATTTCAGGCAAACTCCAAGATTATTACCGTAACCGACCAGATGCTGGCGGAACTGATCAACCTGAAACGATAGGAACGAGTCGTGAGTCGCCAGTCGTGAGTCGTGAGTCGTGAGTCATGAGTCGTGAGTCGTGAGTCATGAGTCGAGAGTCGTGAGTCGA
>QMLQ01000305.1 GCA_003646815.1 Deltaproteobacteria bacterium
CATTCAAACTACTAATCATTCCTTTGGCATTTATTGATGCCGATCTCCTTCTCAGAAGTTCATCCAGGCCTGCAATCCTTGGCCTTGTCGTCAGTACTATATTTGGCATCTTTTTTCTTGTCAGAAGCAAGCGAAAATGGATTGCCCTAGCCGCCTTCGCAGGTGCTTGTCTCCTCCTCTACGCCACAAATTATGCAAATGTTACAGAAAGAATACAAAACCTCATCGTCAATCTGCCGACTGAGGAACGCGTACAGTTCTGGGCTGACACATGGAAAATGCTCAAGCACAATTCCCTGGGCGCATGGCTCGTTGGGAACGGAATCGGGAGCTTCCCGGACTTTTTCCGAATTTATTCGATTCCTAAATATAATTTTTTTTCATTCCCGCACAATCATTTGCTGCAGATTCTTTTTGACAACGGTCTCATCGGGCTTCTCATTCTTGTTACGGCACAGGCGCTCTTGTTATTCCTGATGGTCAGGCTAACCAACCGCGCTGGCGATCTGAACGGCCGGGTGTTCATCAGTTGTATGACCGTGGTCTACGTCACGTGGCTCATTTTCTCAAGTCTGGTCTTCGGATTTTATTCCAGATTTGCACTTTATCCGTTTGCATTTATCCTGGGGACAGCCCTGTCCCTTGCAGAAAAATCCCCTGGGGTCCCCTCCATGCGCCTGGTGAATTCAAATGTAAATGGGTTCACTCCGTTGGATGGTTCTGGAGATTAACATGCCCGCCAGCAGTGTAAGCATTATAGTTCCCAACTACAATGGTGAGGCCCTCCTGGAAAAAAACCTTCCGGCAGTGCTGAAAGCGTTGGAGGAGTACACGGATACCGGTGAAGTCATTGTGGTGGATGATGGATCCCGGGATAAAAGTGCCGACCTCATCACAACCCGTTTCCCATTGATTAGACTCCTCACGAACGAAATGAATAAGGGTTTTGCCGAAACCATTCATACCGGGGTACAGCATGCCGTCAATGAGTTTCTCATTTTACTCAACTCCGATGTCCATCCAGACCCTGATTTCATAGCGCCTCTTATGGAGCACTTCAATAATCCGGCTACCTTTTCTGTTTCCCCTCTCATCTGTGATCCTGACGGATCTCCCCAAACGGTGTCGTGGAATATTGGTGTGATGAGGCGCGGAAGCATAAAATTCCGTCCCTGGGACCTGGCGGAAGCAGAAGAACGCGTGAGTAAAGGAAAAACGCTCAAAAGTCTCTTTGCGTCCGGAGGCTCGGTTGCCCTGCGCAAGTCCATGTTCCATAGTCTCGGGGGATTTCTTTCCCTCTATAAACCATTCTATTATGAAGATGTTGATCTTTGCACCCGGGCTTGGTTAAATGGCTGGCAGACGCTCTTTGAACCGCGAAGCCGCGTTATTCATGATCACGTTGGTGTGATCAGAAAACACTTTCATTCACGCCGAATCAGAGTAACCCGTCTCAGAAACAGGTTTTTCTACCTGTGGCTCTATCTTTCCGGGAAGTCAATTCTTACTTCACATATCCCGGGCATCCTGTATCGGCTCCTTTTCCGGACCCTTCAACTTGACATGGCCTACATGACCGCCCTGATCCAGGCCTGTAAGCAATTAAAAGAAGTCAATGCATGTCGCACACGGTTGAAAATTGGCAAGGAAAAAACAAACTCACTCGAAAAACTTCTCATGGAAATCAAATGATCCCCATAGAATACAACACCAATTAGAAAAACAGCAACACTTCGTTACGGCAAAATGGGAAAAACTCTGAACACCAAAAACTGCAGATTTACCTTTACGGTTTTCATACCCACGTACAACCGCGCCCATACCCTTGGCCGTGCGCTGCAGAGCATTGAAGACCAAACCTTCGACGATCTTGAAGTGCTGATCATTGATGATGGGTCCACTGACACAACCCGCAGCCTCGTTGACAAATGGAGAAAAAAAGCCCACTTTCCCATTCAATATTACTGGCAGAAAAATCAGGGCAAACATGTGGCCCACAACAATGCATTGCAGCGTGCAAAAGGTTTTTTCTTCGTGCTTCTCGATTCTGACGATATGCTTCATCCACGGGCACTGGAACGTCTCAAATATCATTGGGACACTATCCCTGATGACGACAAACCTTTCTTCGCGGGAGTGGAAGGCCTCTGCGTCGATTCCCGTGGAAATGTATCCCGTGACAAATACCCTTTCGATGTTATGGATTCCAATTATCTTGAAATCGCCAAAAAATACAACATAATGGGAGACAAGAAAAATGCCATTCGAACGGAAATCCTGCGGCAGTTCCCCTATCCCCATTTTCAAGGCGAACGCCACATGCGGGACGATCTGATCTGGAAACGAATCTCGATGCGTTATAAATTCAGGTATATCAACGAGCCCATACAAATCATCGAATACCAGCCCGATGGCCTTTCCGCTGATGTCTTTTCAATGCGCATGCGCAACCCGCAGGGATTTCGTTATTACTATCTTGAGGAAATTAATACCTATTCAGCCCTCACCAGGAGATACCTGCGCTTCAAGTACCATGCAAAATTCGTGCGTTACTCCCTCCACTGCGGGGTGGGTTTTTTTCAGCAGTACCGAGAAGTTCGTTCGAAATTTCTGTGGCTGATAAGTGTTCCAAGAGGAGTTATCGGCTGGCTTGAAGATCGGGCAAAAATGTTTCACAGAAAATTATGACGGGACCCTCGCTCATGGAAATGAAATCTGATGCCCCTCACATTGCCATATTTGTCGCCACCTCCGGCCACAGTGGGGTGGATCGCCTCATCAAACATCTTGTGCCGGCCATTGCACGGAGAGGTTATGTCGTTGATGTACTGAAGGTACGAAAACATGGCCCTCATCTGGACCGAGCCGGCAATAGAGTAAACATCATCGATATGGGCACAAGCCATGTTTACTCCAGCCTTCCTGCGGTCATTCAGTATCTCAAGGGCACGGGGCCAGTGGCAATGCTGGCTGACAAGGACAGGGTCAACCGCACCGCCCTCCTCGCAAAAGCTTTGGCACGCGTAGAAACACGGCTGATTCTCAGTTCCGGAACCACCATTTCAATTGATCTTGCAAACCGGGGGACCTTTGAACGCTGCCTGCAACGTTTCTCAATGAAACACTTCTATCCCTCCGCAAACAATATTATCGTTACTTCGGGTGGGGTGGCCGATGACATGTCCGCCTATACCGGGCTCTCACGTGAACGCATCAATGTTGTGCCGTGCCCTGTCATTCCCGAAACGCTTCTCCTCAGAAAACCGCCGCGTCCCAAACATTCCTGGTTCCTGCCCGGAGCGGTCCCCGTCATCCTTGGAGCAGGCGAATTATGTGAAAGAAAAGACTTTTCAACGCTTATAAAGGCATTTGCAAAGGTGAGAAAAAAGCGTGAGTGCAGGCTTGTTATTCTGGGAAAAGGAAGACAAAAAGAAAGGCTCACCAACCTCGTGCATGAGCTTGGTA
>QMLQ01000306.1 GCA_003646815.1 Deltaproteobacteria bacterium
AACTGGCAGCATTGGGTGAAGCTGCTTCAAAGCTGGCACCCCGCCCCAGGAGGTCTGTGGTGCTGCCTGAACGAGAGGAAAAAGCCCAAGGGTGGTTTGGAGGGCATCATTCCTGGGCCCTTGCCTCTGCCGTGTGTGCCGTCCTCGTGGTGTTCTTCGTGGGGTGGAACTTTTTTGTCAGACTTCCTCAGGAGCATCTTGCCGGTGTCGAAATGGAGATGCAGCAGGACGAGCAATTCATGGCGGAAATCAACGAATTGGTTGAAAATCCTCTCCCCCAGGTGTACCGTGCCATTTCAGGGGAAGGGTATGCCGAGGTGGATGAGGATTTGATGGACTTTGTGATTCCGGAGGCCGGGGAAGAACCCGGTGATTCATCGCCGGTCTGAAAATCACAGAGAATAGAGGAGTTTCAAGATGTTGAAGAAAATACTCACAGGTATGTTATTCATGGTATTGCTCAGTATGCCCCTTTCGGCTATGGCCCAGCAAAGGCCTGCCGGAAAGTGGTGGCGGCTGCCGCGGGTATCCAAAGAGCTTCACCTCCGGGAAGATGAAAAACAGGAGCTTGATGATCTGTTTATTGAAAATCGCCGGAAACTTATAGACCTGAAGAGTGACCTGGAACGGGCGCGTTTGGACCTGGATGCTCTTCTGGACAAGGGAACTCTTGATGATGATGCGGTACGAAGACAGTATGATCGTCTGGAACAGGCCCGTGAAAACCTTGCACGGGAACGATTCCGATTCCTCCTGGAAGTGCGACGAATCCTCGGACCAAAGCGGTTCGACCGCCTCAAGAGAATGTACCGGCAATTCAGGGTACAGCGGAGACAGAATACAATAAAGCGTTAACGCAGGCGGTAACCACATCATGTCGGATGGGGATTCGTCCAACCTTGAAACCTTTCATTTCCGTGATATACATCCACTCGTCTGCATAGGGACCGCCAGTGACCGCTACGCGGGCTGGATCGGGCAGATCTATTCAGCGGAACGGTATTTTGGCCGCACAACACGCCGCACCAAGAAGGTGGGGAGAAAGAATTTTGTTGAAGAGGTCCTGCCCGTGGAAAGCGTGGAAGAATATTTTAGGCACTTCAGGACGCTTGAGCTTGATTTCACCTTTTACAGCCCCCTCCTTGGAAAAGGCGGTACCCCCACCGCCACTTTCCACGCACTCCGAACATACAGGCAGTATCTGAGAAAAGACAGCAGGCTGATTCTCAAGGCCCCGCAGATCTTCTTTGCTCGGAAGATTCGAAAGGGTAATGCTTTTCTGAAAAATGAAGATTATCTGAATGCTGGCGGATTCGTGGAACAATTTTATGAGCCCGTCAGGGAACTCCTGGATCCCTGGCTGGAGGGGGTCATTTTTGAGCAGGAATACCAGCGAAAAGATGACCGGGTTTCCATCCGGGAACAGGCTGACGCCCTGGACGGGTTTTTCAGTGCCCTTCCCCTGGATGACCGCTTCCACGTGGAATTGAGGACACAAGAATACCTCACCAAACCGGTAATCCAGGTGCTGGAAAAACATGGGGTAGGGCAGGTCCTTTCCCACTGGACATGGCTTCCTGCTTTGAACCAGCAGTTTGCCATGGGCGGGAAGAGGTTTCACAACAGGGGCAGGAGCGGTGTTATCCGTCTCATGACCCCGCGGGGGATGCGCTATGAAGATGCCTATGCAAAAGCATATCCATTTGACAAACTGGTGCCAGGCATGATGAACAGGGAGATGATTACCCACACCGCTCATATCATGGCAGAGGCCCTGAAGCAGGGCACGCGCATCAATGTCATTGTAAACAATCGCTCAGGCGGGAACGCCCCGCTCATCGCCCGTGAAGTGGCCCGGGAATTCCTCGCAATCAATTAGCCCGCTTTTCACTTTTCCCTTGACAAATCAGACCATTTATAAAAAGGTGCCTTGAAAGATGTTCATTTTTTGAACAAACAGGCCGATTCCTATCTATAATAACCCGGGAATCACTGGATCTTGATTGTGCAAAAAGACGATTTTTATATTTTGAGGATCATGGGTGAGGTGGACAGGGACGGGAGTCGAACCCAGAGGGAACTGTCCGCGCGGCTCAATATATCCCTCGGCCTGGTGAACACCTTCATGAAAAGGCTCGTTAACAAGGGATACTTCAAGGTTAAGACCCTCCCCCGGAACCGTCTCAAGTATTTCCTGACCCCAAAAGGATTGACCCAGAAAAGCAGGCTCACGATCGAGTACCTGAAATATTCGGCACATTTTTATAAAGAAGTAAAGATGTTGCTGCTTGAGAAATTTAAAATACTGGAGAAACAGGGTGTCAGACGCGTTCTTTTCTGGGGAACCGGAGAAGTGGCTGAACTTGCCTATCTTTACCTCCAGCAGACAGGAGTGCAACTGGGAGGGATTGTAGACGAACAGGGGAACGGGCAGCACTTTTTCGGGTTTCCGGTGGAGCATCCAGTGCGGCTCAATACCCCTGACTGGGACCGTGTCCTGGTGACCAGGCTCGATAACCCGGAAAGAGATATTGAAATTTTGATGAAACACGGTGTAAGGCGCAACAGGATCATCACGCTATGAATGAGAATAATGCCAAATGGTATGCCCTGCACACGCGGAGCAGGTTCGAACAAAAGGTATTCGAGGGTCTGCGGAGTAAAGATCTGGAAGCATTTCTGCCCAGGGTGCAGGTGATGAGCAGGCGCAAGGACCGGAGGCTAAAGATCCATGTTCCCATGATCCCCGGGTACGTATTTGTACGATCCGTGCTCACACCGGAAAACTATTATCCTATTATCACGACAATCGGAGTGGTACGTATGGTCGGTTTCAAGGGGGAGCCCGTACCTGCGAACGAAGATGAGATCTCATCCCTTATGATTCTTGATGGGACTGACCGGACCGTTCAGAATCGGGCATACATGAAAAAGGGCGAACGCGTGATGATCATGGAAGGTCCTCTGAAAGGGCTCGTGGGGTTCTATCTGCATCACAAGGGAAAGAGTGGCAGGGTGGTGGTTTCAGTTGAGCTCCTGAAACGCTCTGTTGAGGTTGAGATAGAAGACTGGGCCCTTGAAAAGGTCGAGTTCTAGCGCCTTACGAAAAAAATTGCGCCCAAAAGGAGTCGGAAGTTTCTTTTGAGACCACATAAAATGTCAAATTCCAAAATCCCAATGTCAAATCAATTTCAAATATCAAATGACCAAACAGAAGCAAAGGTTGCACGGTGGTGTGTTGCTCTTTTGCCCGTTCGCGGAACAGACAGATGAACGGGATAGATCTTGTCATTGAGGTATTTGAGCTTTGAAATTTGCCGGAAGCTGTGCTGATGGCCCCATAAGAAGTTGTCGCTCCGGTGAAAACCGGAGTCCAGAACCTTGGTAAGTGCTCAAGTAGAGTGGATTCCGGCTTGGTCGTCATCCTGGACTCCGATCCGGGACCGAATGACACGGGGAG
>QMLQ01000307.1 GCA_003646815.1 Deltaproteobacteria bacterium
AGACCGAGCTCAACGGCGAGGTACTCTCTCCGAAGGCAGTTCTGCCGAAGGCTTTCGCCTTGAGCCAGAACTATCCTAACCCGTTCAACCCCTCTACGACCATTGCCTACGATATTCCTGAGGGTGCGGATGTCAACGTGCGCCTCAACATCTACAACATGCGCGGCCAGTTGATCCGTACTCTGGTCAACGAGGTCAAGAGCGAAGGCTCTTACAAGGTCCAGTGGGATGGTACGGATAACTATGGTCGCAAGGTGGCTTCCGGTGTCTACTTCTACCGCATTACAGCCGGGGAGTTCAGCAAGACCCGGAAGATGGTGATACTCAAGTGATGCGCCGCTGATGGCAAAGAGAGTGCCGAATTCTTCCAAGAATTCGGCACTCTTTTTAAGAAAGAAAACACATTCATAATTTGTTGTTTTTGTTGAATTGTTTAATCAGTTAGCAAGGACTTATCTTACAATGCTGTGACACAATTTGCTATAGGATATAAGCAGATGTTGAAGCTACCCTATGTATCTGCTCCTCAAGAAACGGGGAGGTTAGAATATGAAACTTAAGAGGCTATTAAGCCTGGCAGGATTTATTGCTGCAATCTTGTTTTTCACCGGAGCTAGGCTATATGCGGTGGATGCCATTTCCGTGACAGATGCTGAAGCCTTCTCCGGTGGCAGTGATACGGTTGAAGTTTACATAACCACGGATCAGGCATACCTAAGTGCAGAGGTATCTCTCACTTTTGACCAGACGAAGCTGAAGTATGTTGAGGGAAGTCTGGATTATAATATTAATGCCTGGAATCCGTCCTGGGGAGACCCCTTGGTGAGTTATGATTCAACCACTGGAGAGCTGAGGGTGGGATTTGTGTCTTTTGTTTCTACAGAGACTCAAATACCGAAGTCAACCGCTCCACTCAAGCTCTTTTCAGTGGTCCTGGAGGTCGCCCAAGGGGTTGCGCAGGGTCCGGTAACCGTAACTCCGAGCGGATTGTTTGTGACCGGTGAGAATGAGTCGAAAACGGTGACCACCCTGAACTCAGGAACCTTCACTGTCAAGAGTAATTTCCAACTGGAAGTGGATTCCGTGGAGGCAGGTTTCGGAATTTCGACACCGGTCGAAATATCTTTAACCAACTACAGCGAAGTTTTGGGGATAGATTTAGCCCTGAGTTTCGACAGTACCCAGCTTGCTGTGGATTCGGTGGTGTTGAACACTGATCTGTGGGCTGGAGTGACACCGCAGTTGCAGGTAGATTCCACCGATAGCGACAGTCTGCGGATTAGCATCTTTGCTGTGGCAACCACGGGTATATCCATCTCCAGCACTCCCCGCTGGATCGCCAAGGTATACATGAAAACCGCAGAAGGCGCCGTGGTCTCTGCGGACAATCCGATCAAATTGGAGGAGGGTATTGTCACCGTTTTGGACGATGCAGGTGAGTTGACCTCTAATTCGGCTGTACTTGTGGATGGTAATTTCGAGATCATGAGCAAGTACAGCTTGAGAGTGAGCCGGGATGCCGCCGCACCGCTTGGTGCTTCCGATACGGTCAAGGTCTATTTGCGAAACACCGAGGCCGTAGTAGCGGTGGAGGCCGAGCTGAAATTCGATCCGGCCAACTTCACGGTGGATACCCTCAGCTTGGTGACCAATGCGGCGATTTACTCTGGAGATGGAGCCAGTGTGAGTGTGGTAAGCAGCTCAACTGATTCCACGTTGAGAGTGGGTTATATCACAGTTTCTCTGGACAGTATTGCCCCCTCAACAGAGGAAAAGCTGCTCTTTTCGGTGGTGCTCAATGCCAAGGACACAGCCACACCTGGGGTGGATACCTTGGAGATAAGCGGACAGGTGACCACCAGCCAGTTGGAAACTGTGGAAATACCTGCTGGTGCTATTACCAAGGGCACCTTCCATATCCGCTCTCAGATAGAGTACCAAGTCCAGAGTGTGGTAACCAAGCCTCAGACCACCAAGACGGTTAATATTCTGCTGACCAACCGCTACGATGTACTGGCGGCGGACTTGTTCATCAGGTTCAATCCGGATTCGTTGAAGTATGTCAACGGTTCGCTCTCGGTGAACAACGATATTTGGGAAAGCGGAACGCCCGAGGTTCTGATCGATACTTCCGCCACGGACACTGTGAGGGTTGGTTTGTTTGTTTCTGGCACTACGATCAAAATACCCGCCAGTTCAGCTTCACAGCGGCTGCTTTCACTGGATTTTGCAGTTGACAGCTCGCTGGGCAACGGTGATGTGGCCTGGCTCGAAGTCGGTGGCCTGGTTACGATTTTGGACAGTTTGGGAGAAATTCAGTCGCTCGCAGCCACCGGGGTTCCCGGTTATGTTTCCGTGGTGCATGATATCTCACCGCCGGATCCAGTAACAGAAGTTGCCTGGACCGTTACTGCCACGGCGATCAGCCTTTCCTGGGAAAATCCGACCGATGCTGATCTTTCCCATATCATCATCGTGCGCAAACCCAGCGAAGGGGCCGAGGATACGGTTTACAACAGCCTGGGTGCAGCAGAAATAGCCACGGCTTTTGTAGACTCCAACCTCACCGCAGGCTTGAGTTATCGTTACGTGTTCACCGCGTTCGATCAGGTGGGTAATGCCTCGGATACGGTTTCGACGGATTTACTTACCCCGGTTAGTGTGGAGAAAAACTATCTCGAGGTGATTTCCAGCGGAACTTACCCGGGAGGAGAAACTACAGTAAGTCTGGATCTCCTGTCTGTGAGCGAGTGGATCTCCGGGGTTGGTTTGGCTCTGAATTTCGATCAGACGAAGTTACAGGTTACCAAAGTTGAACCTGGTGCAAATGCCGCCGGTTTGACTGTTGAGGGAGTGGATCTTAATGCGGCCAATACCACCGGTTCACTGGTGGTCTCGCTCCTTGACTTGACCTCTACCAACCCGGTTTCCCATGGGAAGTATAACGAGGTTCTGCTGGTAACTTTCAGCGCCTTAGAGGATGCCGCAGCCGGAGACACTCTACCGTTGACTCTGACCAGTGTTTCGCTTTCCAATCCGAGTGCGGTGGATGTACCGGTTGAAACGGTGGATGGGGAGCTGGTGGTATCGGATGCTGTGCTGAGCCTGTCGAAGGGATGGGCGCATCCCGGTGAGGTTGACAGCATCAAGGTCATCTCTTCATCGGGCAGCCAGATCGCCGGTGCAGGCTTTACGGTGGTGTTTGACCAGACGAAACTACAGATCAGCGCTGCTCATGCTGGTGTGGACGCCGGTGGCCTGGATGATCCGCTGCTGGCTTCCGCAGTGGCCACGGCCAACACCAGTGGGCGTCTGGTGGTGAATATGGTTGACGCCAGCCTTGCTAACCCCGTGGCGGCAGGTTCCGGTAAAGAGCTCCTGGTGATTACTTTCCAGGTGAGCGATACGGTTGCTGTAGCCCCCGCGAGAATTCCGGTGAGGCT
>QMLQ01000308.1 GCA_003646815.1 Deltaproteobacteria bacterium
CTGCCAGAATCTCAACCTGGCGCATCTCGGAAAGATCATCCATTCAATCGTAGCGACCGGATCCTGTATCCCTTACACCGACCCGGTTTCCGGGGGAAGCGGATGTTACTCTCCACCCGGGACAATTGATGTCCATTCCTATGAGTTTGTGCAACGGACAAACTCTGGTACAAGCCCAGGATGTTATGGTTCAAACAACGACTCCAGTCATCAGTTCTGGCATATAAGGGCATTCACCGTTGACAATATCGACCAGTATACCTTGACCACCCAGGGTAATCTGATTATCGGGGTAAAAGACAATCCCGGGGCCTCAAAAACCGGGAGTTGTGCGGCCCTGGATTTGACCGATTGTACCATGCTCGAAGAAACGGTCTGTGATCACAATGACGCCGCGTGCGTCTATACCTACCGGAATTATAATCCCACAGGACTGGCCCCTCTCGCCAGTTGCGAACAGGTGCTCTCACCCAATACCGGCCTTACCTGGACTTTCTGTGCTGATGGAAGCAATCTAACCTACCAGCAGGGTTCCCGGAGCGGGGTTCTGGAATCCGGCTCGGATATCTGGTGGAATATCCATCGCACCTATTCGTGCGAAACCAACAATGTGTACGATTTTACCAATGCGCAGCAGAGGGCAGGGCATATTCAAAATACCCTGAGCGACAACGGGACCATGCTCACCTTCCAGGACTTCAATCCGGACACGGGCGCTACCGCGAACAATTCCATTTCGCTTCCGCCTCGTGAAGATGTGGAACGGTGCGAAAAGTCATGCGTCGTGAAAATTCCTGTACAGGATACCCAGGCATCCTTGACCGGGACCACGGCAGACTACCGAGCTTCCGTCAATACCCATAAAGAGATCCTCCGGGCGTGCGAGAACGGCGTTTGCCCGGTCAATGCCGGAGAGATTCTCATCAAAGATTGCCAGTGTACAAACTATTTCAACCAGGCGGCAACCACGCTGCAACTCGTCCACGACGCCGGCCGTGACATGATATGCAGCGGGTCCCCGCCGTAGTGCTTGAACTACTTCATTGAGGGAAGGCAGGGAAAGTCAGAAGAATAGGAAAGAAATGCCTTTCATGGGTACATCTCTAAGAGAAAATACTGATGCGTGGCTGAAACGAGGTGACAAAAAAATGAAACGCCTGATGGAGCAAGTCCTTGGTACCTCTCGAAGGCAAGAAAAAAGATCCTCAAGTTCGGCAATCACAAAACCTTTGACCTCTGTATCCTTCAGATTCAAGGGCTTCAGGTTTGAGAGAGCTGCTCTGCTTGACATAGGCAGAATAGGGTTCCCCACTTCCGTATCCCAGATTTCCATGTTCCTGATGGCCTTCGCCCTCACCACCATTGTCGTTTCGGTAGCAGGACCCAACGGGGTCGCGGTCTATACAACGGGCTGGCGTGAATAGGATTTCAAGAGCATGCTCAAGGGGACCCCTGCAATAAGGAACAGGCCCGCAAATACAAATCCATTTTCAAAGCCAAGCACCTGCGCATGGTGCAGAATGACGCTGGTTGAAGCGGTCAGCGCCTTTAATTGCCCGCTCGGCAAAATTCCATGTGACCGGAAAAAGTGAAGTGAAGAAGACTTCAGCGCGAGGCGATAAAACCCATTGGACTGGGTGGGCAAAAGTTCTCCCAGTCGCACAGCATGGACGTGAGCAGAATTCGTGACAAAGGTATTGAGCAACGCGATCCCGAAAGATCCGCCGACACGTTGTGCGACATTTAAAAAACTGGAGGCCATGGCCACTCTTTCCACTGGGACTGCATTAAGGGCTGCAGTAAGCAAGGGGGTCATCATGAATGCGAGTCCGATTCCTCTGACCACCTGTGGGCCAATGATGTAGAGAGCGCGCGATAAAGGATCTAGATTGCCATAGAGAATCAAGGAAAGACCGGTCAAAGCCGTTCCCATTGTTACCAGCCAGCGATAGCTGTACCTGTCGGTAAGCCTTCCCGCAAAGGGCATCATAATCCCCACAGTGACGGCGCCGGGCATCATCCATAACCCGGCCTGGATCGTTGTGTAGCCGACCAGGTTCTCCAGAAAAAGCGGCAACAGGAACAAACCACCGAAAAGACCGATTGCACGAAAGATGGCGAGTATCATGCTGAGGGTAAAATTACGGATCAGGAAGAGTTTTAAATCCAGAAGCGGGTGTGAAACCGATGCCTCGACGGTAACGAAGAACACCAGCCCCACAATCGTCAGAGCCAGGCATGTAAGAATATAATGAGAGGTCCACCCCTTTTCCTGACCATTGCTCAGGGCGATCAGTCCTGCGATCAGGGCCACGGAGAGAAAACCAAAACCCCAGCCATCAAAGGGTACCTGCCGTCGTTTTGAAGCAGACTCGCTTTTCATGATGACCAACCCCGACACTATGGTAACAATACCAACCGGTATGTTTACCGAAAAGATGGCCCGCCAACTAAACCAATCCGTGAGATAACCACCCAGGGTCGGCCCTATGGCCGGGCCAACCATGATGCCCGTTCCCCAGATACCAAGTGCCCGACCCCGTTCATGGGGTTCGAAAAGATCGGCCATGATGGCCATGCCGATAGGCTGTATAGCGCCTCCCCCAACTGCTTGCAGCACCCTCGCTGCGATCAGGGAATTGTAACTCCAGGCCAATGCACAGGCCGCCGAGCTTGCCGTAAAGATAAACAGGCTGCTTAGATAAAGGACTTTGTATCCAAGCTGTCCTGCAAGCCAGCCCGCCAGGGTCATGGCGACTGCCGATGCAAGCATGAAGGCTGTCACCACCCACTCGATTTTGTCCCGATTGACCCCAAATGTACTCATCATGTGCGGCAGTGCCACGTTGACGATGCTGGAATCCAGGATCGCCATGAAAGTGCCCATCATAATGATCCCAAGCACGATCCATCGGTAACAGCCGGTGGACTGAAATCTATTCATGGATCGTTCTTTCCTGCTGTTTGAATCCATCCGGTCGGGTATGGATATGGACTTCCACGGACAGGCCCGGACCGAGAGGCAACTCGGGGAGGTTGTCAATTGCAATACGAAGGCGCACACGCTGCGTCACTTTGATGAACGTTCCAGAAACCCCTTCAGCCGGTATCAGGCTGAATTCGGAATTCGTGGCGCGGAGAATTTTGTCTATGTGCCCTTTAAGTTCGAGATCAGGGAATGCATCAACAGAAATATCAGCCTGATCGCCTATCCTGATCCTGTTCAGATATTTCTCCTCAATGTTTGCAGCAACCCGGAGAGATCCCGTATCCAGTACGGTTAAGATGGGTGTCCCTCCCAACACCATCGCACCGGGATCTCGCCACCGTCTTACAACGACGCCGTCAAAGGGGGCGCGCACGGTCGCCTTGGCCAGTTTAATTCTGGCCTTTGATAAGGAGGCTGCAACTTTC
>QMLQ01000309.1 GCA_003646815.1 Deltaproteobacteria bacterium
AAGGGTATCCTCCATAGGGGAGGTCGTAGGGATTGTTTTGCATAACTCAAAATAAAGCCTTCTCAGGAAGGCGAAGGAGGGATTGAAATGATTGAAATGGAAGAGATGGTAATTTCGGTTGGAGAGTCCGGGTGCGGCTTATGCGGGGCCGCATCCGTGCGGGTTTACGATGAAGAGACAGAATTCTTCAACGGGAATCCGATGGATTATCCAACATGGGAGTTCTGTCCAAATTGTGGACAGGGAATGGAGGACGTCCCACCGGAAGTTCTCCGTTACATAGGGGTGGACAAAAATTCACCACAAGAAGCCAAGGCCCTCGAAGAGTGGGTGGCCAGTGCGCTGACGAAGCCCAGCGCGAAACCATCCGGGCGGGGCGGATCGTAGTAGGAAAGTGGACTGACTAACCAACCTTTTGCCCTGGGCATGGCGTTAAACTGCCTGAAAGGAGATTTACCATGGAAAAGATCAGAAACTTTACCCCGCATGAGATCGTGATCATCGGGGAGGATGGGAAGGAAACCCGCTACCCCTCGGAGGGGATGGCCCGGGTCACGACCGTAAGCCGGTCGATGGGCAAGTTCGCTGGTGTCCCACTGGTAAAAGTCGGATTCGGGGAGGTCGAAGGCCTCCCGCCGGTCAAGAGCCGGACCTTGGTAATAGTCTCGCGGATCGTCCGGGATGCCTGCCCAGACCGTGGGGATTTGGCTGTCCCGACCGCTTTCGTCCGGGACGAGAAAGGGCGCATCGTCGGCGCTCAGGCTTTGGAGGTGCGATAATGGCATTCACCGTTACCTTTCACCCCGCCCGCAACGGCGGGGTAATGACAAGGGTTGACGGCCGGGTGGCCTTCCCTTCCCGGGGAGACCACCGGGCCGCCGAACCGGCGCCTGGGGAGACTTGGGAGGTCGAGGTCGAGGGCCTCAACCCACGTGGGACCGTGGTATTTCTCAGATTACTCCGTTCGCCCGCTGAAATCAAGCAGAGAAAAAACCGGGAGCGGGCCGCCCGGGACCGCCTTATCCGTATCGCCCGGGAGCGAAAGGCGGAAGAATCCCGGGATTACTTTGAGTCTCGCCGGGAAGAACTCGAAGAAATTGCCAGGACCCGCCCCGCGTACAGCGCGGGGATAAGGGACCTACTTGCCCGCCCTCCCGTTGGGAAAAGCCGGGAACTGACGGCACGGGTCGTTGAGGGCCGCATCCTCGAAGTAAAAAAGATGATCAGGGCCGCCCGGGATTGGGCGCAAAGGGTCCCCGCGCCAGACCCCGGCCCCCGTCCGGCATCGCCACCGGACGAACCAAGTGGCAAAACAATCCCCTCCCTGTCCGTGTGGGTGAAATGGACAGAATCTTGGGAGGGAGACGGTCTCCGAATGGGGAAAAGCAATGTCCGGACCTACCAGGGGATGGAGGAAAGAAGAGTAATCGACCCCTCGGCGCCCTGGGAGAGACCTGTCCGGGATTATCTGCGGGACATAACGGAGCAAGCTGGAATCTCCCAGGATGTCTCGATAACCGCCGATATTGAAAAACTCCGTCGGCGGATGAAAAAGAAAGCAACGATTGAAGCCCTTCTCGCGGCGCGGGATAAAGAGCATGCCGTGCATATCTCTGAATCCCCGCCTCAACTTCGTAACATTGCGAACCTTCCTATTGCCCGGGAGGCAAAGAAAATTATTCATGCCCGCATAGAAAAATGGGCACACGCCCGGCGGATGTTTCTTCTTTCAAATCTTGAGAAAGACGGTGGGGTGGTGCGGCTGGCAAACGGCGGGGTTCCGTATGCCCCCGTGATCGACGGGGAAGAGCCGTGCCAAAGAATCGTAACCAGGCAGGAAAATGGCGAATTTGACATTTTCTGGACAGAAATCACTGAATGGGAGGTGGTGGAATCGTGGATGAATGTAGTAGAGTAATAAAGGAAGACGAAACTGTTATCAATAAAAGGAGGTGATATCATGGAAGAAAATCTGCATTTTTATGTCATCGAGCACCTGCACTTTGTGCAAGTAGCTGACGAGGAAAATCGGCTCCAATGGCCGGATGACGGGCATTGGTTCGGCAAAATTAATGACTGCCCTTTTAAGCTTCCTGAGAAAGGGGCAGTTAATCGTACGGAGGTGTAAAAGAAATTATGGCAACCATATGTGTAGTTTGCGGCGAGAAAGTAGACTGGAATTCGGTTATCGATGAATTCCAGGATATTTTCGAGCGCGCAGACACTTTTGGCGTGGAGGCGCTCACCGAACAGGAGCAAGTGGTCTATGAAGGATGTTGTTGTTCTGAGCAGTGTTTTTGCAAACTTAACTAACCAACAAGAAAGGAGTAAAAAATGATTTGCAGACTTCTCAGAAACGGTAGGGGATGTGTAAAATTTGATCCACAGTATGGGTGCTCGGTATATCCCCGGGGAGGAATGCGCTTCAGGGACAGACAGGGGTATTGTCCGGTCCCTGACGATGGCCCTAACAAACCGAAAATGGCCACACGCGTTAAAAGGCGCGTCGGCCAGCAGAAGCACAAACGTATAAAGTAGTTTGTGCTGCCTAACAATTAGGGAGTTACGAGCACTGGTTCAAGGAGACGAGTGCTCGTACTCCTGCACCTGTTTACTTTTATAAAGTAGACAGATGCAGGTGTAAAAAACAGAAAGGAGGTGACTAATATTAAGTCATTAATGCTTTGGCTTTGGCACCCACACCAATACATAAACAGTGATGAGTACGGTTATAGGATTTGCTAGCGCCAGGGCAAGGTCATTAACTGTAGTCTGTTTGTAGTAAGAACGGACTAGTGTATTAACCCAGTTGATATGGTAACCAACAAAAAACTTTTTTATTTGAAAGGAGCTTAAAAATGATAAAACTGATTGATGCTTACAACGAGGTATGTGACAAGTATCCTGAAGGACCAACCACCCATCCCTGGAAGATGTATGAGTACATCCTTCAAAAGGATATTTACGATGAACGGTCAATGGACATTTGTCAGCGATATCATATGGCTAAGGATGCTGGCCCTTGGCATGATACCGAAACAACACTACAAATTAAAAAGGAGTTTGCGAAAAAATGGGGAATAGAGCCAGAAATTTAATGCCATGCGAAAATATATGCAAGGCATTCATAGAACTTGGCGTAAGCGCTTGTGAAGGTTGCTGCAGAAGAGACCGGTCATTGCCAAACAACTGCTACCATCACACAAGCCCATATTGGTTACCCCTTAAAGAGGTACACACATTAATACATCATTTTTACCAGGAAAAGGAGGTCTGAAAAATGAAAACTGAACAGACTGAACAGTTTGAAATGACAATCAACGATGCCGGAGAGCTGGTTTGCATCAGCCTCCGGGAAGACCTGAAGAACCTTGAGAACCAGCCGGATCACACGTTCTGGCCGCACAAGAAGT
>QMLQ01000310.1 GCA_003646815.1 Deltaproteobacteria bacterium
GGAATTCCTGAAGGTCAATGTGGGGGGGGAGCTGATCAAGCAGTGGCCGGTATACCGGACAGCCCTCGAGGTGGATAAGATAATCAATGTGCCCATTGCCAAGCATCACAGTCTGAGCAGGCTTACTATCGGCATGAAAAATCTCTACGGGCTGATGGGGGGAAGACGTAACCAGTTGCACCAGGATGTGCATTTGAGCATTGCTGAGATGACCGCTTTCTTTGCTCCCACTTTGACCGTAGTGGATGCCGTGCGGATCCTGGTGGCGAACGGGCCATCGGGCGGCAGCCTCTCGGATGTGAAAAAATGCGACACGGTGATCGCCTCTGTGGATCCCGTGGCCGCCGATGCAAGAGCTGCAGCACTGTTCGGGATAACTCCCGCAGAGATCCGTTATCTCACCCTGGGCAGTGAAATGGGTTTAGGGACATTGGAAATGGCTGAGCACCAGGTGCGGGAGGTGAGGCTTTGATGAGGAATGCGCGCAGGATAAGCCAGGGGCTGTTTTTCGCCTTGTTTCTTTTCTTGCTGGTAATGACCGAGTACAAGGGAACCGATGAAATAAGGTATCCGGTCAAGGTATTTTTTGATTTCGATCCCCTGGTGGCCTTGACTACCTTTCTGGCGGCGCACAGTGTGCCCAAGATGCTCTTGTGGAGTTTGACCGTTGTGGCCTTGAGCGTGTTCTTCGGCCGTTTTTTCTGCGCCTGGATTTGCCCCATGGGTACATTGAACCACCTGCTCAGCCACTCCCGGCGCAAGATGGCTGATAAGATCCGCCGCAACCGTTACAACCGAAAGCAGAGCTGGAAGTACATCGGTGTGGTCTTCCTGCTGGGTGCCTCGCTGCTCGGACTTCAGATAGTGGGTTTTCTGGATCCCTTTTCGGTTCTCATCCGCTCTTTCGGGCTGGCTCTGAATCCGGTTTTCAATTTTCTCACCCGGGCTTTGTTTTATCCCCTCCTGGGTTTGGGTTGGCCTGCAGTTAATGCGGTTCTCGGGCCGGTTTTCTCTTTCATGCGGGCCCATATCCTCTCCTTTGAGCAGCCCTATTTTTCTCAGGGGTTTCTCATTGGCAGTATATTTCTAGCGATAGCGCTTCTCAACCAGTACAGGCGGCGTTTCTGGTGTCGCTTCATCTGCCCGCTCGGAGCCCTGCTCGGCCTGCTTTCCCGTTTCAGTTTCCTGCGCTTGGAGGTTGATGAAACTTCGTGTACGGGGTGTCTGTCGTGTGTGAAAAACTGCGAAGGCGCCTGTGAGCCGCAATCCTCCGAGAGCTGGATCCGCAGCGAATGCATGCCGTGCTGGAACTGTGTGGAAAGCTGCCCGCATGATTCGATCAAAATAAGGTTGGCCCTGCCCAAGATAGCCGACCGTTCGGTGGACCTGAGTAAAAGAGCACTGATCAGCTCCCTCGGGGCGGCGGTGGGAGCACTGGCCCTTTTCCGCATCGATCCGCGCAAGATCGCGCCCTCAGCTGCCATGGCCGGGGGAAGGCAAACCAAGAGATTCAACCCCTGGCTGATCCGGCCCCCGGGAGCAGTGGAGGAGCAGGAGTTTCTCAAGCGCTGTATCAAGTGCGGGGAGTGTATGAAAGTCTGCATCACAAATGTGATCCAGCCGACCCTGCTGGAAGCAGGCCTCGAAGGTTTCTGGTCCCCGTATCTCAACATGCAGCTCGGTTACTGCGAGTTCAATTGCACTCTCTGCGGCCAGGTGTGTCCCACAGATGCTATCCAAGAACTTACCATGGAACAGAAACATAACACCGCAATCGGTCTGGCCTTTTTCGATAAGAACCGCTGCATCCCCTACACCCAAGGGCGTAATTGCATAGTTTGCGAAGAAGTCTGCCCTACTCCCCAGAAAGCCATTGTGTTCGAGGAGAAAGAGGTAACCGATCCTTCGGGCAACAAGGTGGTGGTCAAGCAGCCCAGAATCGAGCCCCATCTTTGTGTGGGATGCGGTATGTGCGAATATGTCTGCCCCCTGTCGGACAAGCCCGGGGTGTATGTGACCTCTATCGGAGAGAGCCGCAGCAGGGATAACCAGTTTTTACTTGATGTCTACGGCGGAGGGGTAAAGGCTTTACAAAAATAATTTCCGGCTCTATCAGAGCATGTGATTGTTCGAAGGCCCGGTATTATCGGGCCTTCGGCATTTTGGAACGATTCGATCAGTCTCATTTTCCTCTTCAGGAAGCGGTTACTTACTTAAAAGAGTCCATAGTTCTTTTTTTTCAAAAGCCGGGTGGTAGCCATTCTGCCACATAAGCAATCTATCAGACCAAATTTATATGTCAAAAACTCTCTGGGGTTATTCTTTGTAGAGAGCACCAGGTAAAAATTTGAAGAAAAAACGAGAAAGAAACATTTTTGATTTTGTGAAGAGGTACTTTTGCCTCTCTGAATTCCAGATCCGGTAATTTGATGAGTTCAGCCCTAGGCATATTTTGCCTGTTTTTTAATGCGGAATGATCCCTGAATGAACTCTTAGCGGGGTAACTTTTTCCGGTGGCTTGATATTTTCATCTCCAGGGTTTATATAATAGGCTAAATTGCTTTTACTGGAAAGCGGTGAGTAATATGGTTATTTCTCCGAAGGTTGTGGCATTTCGGCAGAATCAATCATAGGAGCGCAGATGGCTGGAAGTGCAAGGAAAAAAGCCGACGAAGGTTGGAAGCGGCTGGTGAGCATCCTCAAGGAGATGGAGTCCGTGGTGGTGGGTTTTTCCGCGGGAGTGGACAGCACTTTCCTGCTTTATGCAGCAGCGAAAGTTCTTGGCGCGGACAAGGTTCTGGCGGTAACCGCCAGGAGCAAGACTTATCCGGAGCGCCAGTTGCAGGAAGCGATTAAATATGCCGGTGATCTCGGGGTGCGCCACATGAGCATAGAGAGCGAGGAGCTCGAAATTCCCGGTTTCAGGGACAACCCGACAAACCGCTGTTACATGTGCAAAACCGAGCTTTACACCAAGCTCAAACAGACCGCCGAAAAAGAAGGCTACGCAGTGGTGCTGGATGGCTCCAACGCCGATGATGTGAGTGATTACCGCCCCGGCATGCAGGCATTGAAAAAGCTCGGCATCCGCTCGCCTCTCCTGGAGGCGGGGCTGTCGAAAGAGCACATCCGCTTGCTTTCCAAAAGAGCCGGACTGCCCACCTGGAACAAGCAGGCCCTGGCTTGCCTCAGCTCCCGTTTCCCCTATGGCACTAAGATCACGGATGAGGATCTGGTCAAGGTTGACGCCGGGGAACGTTTTCTCGAAGAGCTGGGCTTGGTGGGCGCTTTCAGGGTCCGTCATCACAATGCAATCGTTCGTATCGAGGTGGATGCAAGAAATTTTCCCAAGATAGTGGACCCGGAGGTGTATCCCCGGATAGTGGAGAAATTCAAAGAGCTGGGGTATAAA
>QMLQ01000311.1 GCA_003646815.1 Deltaproteobacteria bacterium
CCTGGCAGAAAGGTCTTTGCTGAACAGGAGCAGTGGATTTTGGAACTCAGACATTCCGGTAAAATGGGCGCCGGAGGCATTCAGAACGCTCTATACCGGCATTATGGCTTTCGCCTTTCATTAGCCACGATTCACAAGGTTTTTACCCGTAATAAAGTTACTACTCCACTACGAAGGAAAAGGAAATGCCTCAGGTATTCCAGACCGATCCCCGGGGAGCGAGTCCGGATGGATACCTGTAAAATCGGGCCTGGGCTTTATCAGTACACCGCTATTGATGATTGTAGTCGTTTCAAGGTGGTTGAGCTTTACAGTCGCCGGACAGCTAAGAATACGCTGCATTTCATCGATAGAGTCATCGAGGAAATGCCTTTCCCTATCCAGCGTTTCCAGACGGATCGGGGAAAGGAGTTCTTCGCCTACAGAGTGCAGGAGCGCCTGGTGGAATACGGAATAAAATTTCGTCCCATCAAACCTCGGTTCCCACATCCGAACGGCAAGGTGGAACGGACACAGAAGACCGATCTTGAGGAATCATACGCCAATGTGGATCTACGAGATCCTGAGCTTAAAGACAAACTCAGGCAGTGGCAGTTCTATTTCAACTGGCACCGCAGGCCATGGCGCCCTATACGGGAAGGCCCCCGATTGATAAAGTCTGTGAGCTGGATGAAAGAACACCCTTTTGGGAAGATGTGGAAAAGATGTATGCTCCGGAAAAGGAATGTTTACAACCTCAAGACTACCGGACAGATTTAAGACTCAGAAGTCTTGAAAGAATGCAGACCAGCATTTGATCTTTCAAACACTCAAGGCTCCGCCGCAGGCAAACTTGCCTCGGCCTTGCCTGTCGGGGAAAAAATATATTTATTTCGCCGGGGTGGGAAACTTGTTTCGAATCCCCGCTTATTTGAACCTTTTCTTGAAATGATGTGTGTGAACCCTATATTTTTTAGGTTTATTGAGCAGAAATCTTGTCAAGATTGAAAAATGATTTCTCGAGCATTTTTTTGTGCAAATTCAGCTGACAATCATGGAGGATTGAAAGACCATGTTTTTCAATCCTGAATTTCCCAAGCAGTGAATATCAACAGAACAAGACAACCCACTTGAAAATTCCAGCGGAGCTTGAATATCCTACACTATCGCCGATTGGTTTAATTCAATAGATTGTTTAATTCTTTGGAGACCTTGAAAACCGCTTTCCTTCTAGCTGGAACGAAAACTTCCTCGTTTGTTTTCGGATTCCGGGCCTTGCGGGCCTTGTGGTTTTTCACCTTAAAAGTACCGAATCCACGTATTTCCAAGTGCTTGTTCTCGATGAGACAGTTTTTTATTTCTTCAAGAAACTGCTCGGCCACAATCTTTACATCTTTCACCGTGAATCCGGTTTTCTCCGCAATTATTTCCACAATATCCGCTTTGGTCATCTGGACACACCCTCACTGGAGAAAGTGAATATAAGACAGGAACAAGGTACTGGAGCTGACTTATCTAATTGGTGTTTTTCGAAAGCATAACCAAGCTTTGTAAGCTTTAAAAAATTATTAAGATCAACCAAAGAAAGCAAGTCCTAAAAGCTCTATTTTATCCTAAATATTTTCTTATGGCGCGTTTTAGTAATCACGGAGAAAGTCGCCACAAGGTAGCCTAATTCAAGCTGTTAGAATGGGTTTTTCTCAAAGAAGATATTCGATCCAAGTTAAAAATCAGCAGATGGTTCAACCTGCAATCGAAAAGGAATTGTGTTTCAAGACTGGTTGGCAAGGAGACTCTTTGGTGTTTGTTCAGTAGATACAAGAAAAGTCCATGAGACAGTTATACATTAAGGAAAGCTTTGAGAACAGTCGCTAGCCTAAGATCTTTCACTGGATAAGGAGAATAATGATTTAGGGCTGGAATCTAAAAAAGCAAAGCCAACAATATTTAACTTATGGGTATGGTCAGAGACCTCTTCTTCTTGAAAAAGAAAACTCTGAAAAGAATAATGCACTAATTTCGAATGTCAAGATTGTAATTCGAGAAAATTGAAAGGGTTACTGGTGGATTTTCCCTGGGGATATTGGAGTTTTTACCAAATTCCCATGTTTCCGGGGGAGAAAGAAAAATTTTATTTTGTTGACTGCCAATCTCGGAGGGCAATCAAGAAAAACCCTTGATGATACGGGTTGGAAATGGAGTTTCCCCACCTTTTATTCCATTCCGCACGAGATTAAACTCTAAAAGATGGCCAACAAAGCTTATCTTTAGATTTTAAGGCTTGCCGGCCGCCTTTAGAGGGAATGGAGTAGTTAACTCATTTTTTCTTTTCACCCGGAACACAGGAGAAACCGCGACAAGGCTCAGCAAAGGCAGCCGGTTGATTTTGTTTCCAGTTAATCGAAGCATCCCCGGGAGAAGCTGCCGCTTTGGAAGAAATCGTATGATTTAGTAAATAGCTTGCTGTAGGTGAGGGGTGGAATAAACATTGCTGATGGAATGCATTCACCACAGGAGTTTATTCCACGGGCTAACTGATTCGAATGAAACGATCCAGGAAACTTTTATTTTCCATTCTGCCGTTAGCGGCTTTGATTCTGGCCGGGGAGAGCATTTGCCGGGTTAAATTTTACTATGACCATGAGCGTGACCTGGTGTATCTGTTGGCCCCTTTCGGGTTGGGTGTGGACAGGTCCATGTATTCTCCCTGCCGGGGCAGGAAAATGTTGCGCTCCTACTTCAGGGCGGATGGGTTCTTATGGAGGGGGACCCCCTTTTCGCAGCTGAAGCGGCCGGAAGTATACCGGATTCTGGTTGTAGGAGGCTCTACAGTTGAAAGTCGCAGAAATGTTGATAAGGACACCTGGGTTTACCTGGTGGGCAAGCTGTTGAATTCGGAACCGGGGCTGGAAAACAGGATCGAGGTGATAAACGGCGGTAAATCAAGCTATAACACGGAGATGATAAATGCATTCCTTCTTGAGAAGGGATTCAAGCTCGACCCGGATATGGTGCTCTATTACGAAGCTATCAACGACCAGAACAAGTTTTTCAATTTCGGCTTGATAGGAGACAATATAAAGAACAACACAGTAGCCTGGTTGCACGAAAAACTCTACAATTCTTCCATGTTGTATACTTACCTTGTGGAAAAAATCCACTTCGCCCTGCCTGAAAAAAACATCGAGCGCAACCTCTCCCTGGAAGAGGGCTCTACTCTGGTTCGGGAGAATTTCCTTGAGATAATTAAGAACTGTAGACAAAGAATGATCGAGTTTGTTTATGTCAAACAGGTGATCGATTACCCGCTGGAAAAAGAGGGCCGGGACCTGACCGATCAAAATGTGATTGTCAGGCGCTTGGAAGAGGAATACAGAAGATCCTGGCGGAAGGGGATGGATGCCAGATTTGAGATTTATGCTCTCACCCAGAG
>QMLQ01000312.1 GCA_003646815.1 Deltaproteobacteria bacterium
AAGAAACTTCTGGCCATGGCCTTTCTAAGTACCTGGGTCGAGCGCCATCCGGATGACAAAGAAACCCGCAGAATCTGGGAGGAATACACCACCACCAAAACTCTGCCTCCCGATTTTCCGGATTGATTCCGGGCGAGAGCTCCTTTCGATTTTTTCTTTATTGCTGGAGCCACCTCAGCGGTTCTCCACAGCATCCCTTTTCAGATACTGTTCGATCCCTTTGCGGAGATTTTTTTCCCGTAAAGCGGTTTTACGGGGATCCGCCTCACGGTAGAGCGTAAACAGATCACCCAGTCGTTGCTCGGCCAGCCGGCAGAAATCAACGGCCGGGATCCTGTCTCCTTCCCTTAAGCCCAGCCTCTTAAATATTCTACAGTCGATAAGCCGGTTCCAGCTTCCTTTGCGGACTTTTCTTCCCGGTGTGGTGGTGGTGTCGGTGCAGCGGCCGTGCTTGAGAAAACGGCACGGTTGGCATATCTCATCGGCTCCGGAGGTAAGCTCAAGCAGAGTCCGGGGGTTTTCCCTCAGCAGGCGGGCCGCCTCATGCACCGCATGGCCATAAGGATGGGGTTTGTGGTGTACTCCTGCCCCGAAATCACGGATGATGTCGAGAAAATGGTGCGGTTTGATGCGCAATAAGGCTTTCATAGTCATTGGCAGTTGAGTTCTTCGGATTGTCAAAGTAGAAATATTTTTAATATACTAAATCGCTTGACCGTAGGAAAGTAAATATTTAGCTTTTTGACCCCTGCTGGTTTGCCCTGAGCCATAATCTAATATATCACGGGTGTGAGGTGCAACTGGGAATCGGACAACTTGCTGCTATAGATGTGGTAATAGTGCTGATTTATCTGGTTGGGATCACTGTTTTCGGCAGCTGGGTAGGCAGGTTTATCAAGACCGACCGGGATTTTTTTCTCGGGGGGAGGAACCTCCCCTGGTGGGCCATCGGTATGTCGATGGTGGTCTCCGATATCGGCGCCCTTGAACTGGTTGGTGTGGCCGGAGCGGCTTACACTTATGGCATAGCTGTGGCCAATTTCGACTGGATAGGCTGTATCCCGGCCCTGGTTCTGGCTGCATTTATTTTCATACCATTTTATTGGCGTTCGAAGGTTTTCACCATTCCCGAGTACCTGGGGCGACGTTACAACCAGTTGGTGCGCTCCATGGTAGCCGTGATCTGGGGTGTTGTCTTTATTTTCCAGCTCGGCATATTCTTTTATACCGCGGCCAAGACCATGCATATACTTTGCGGCTGGCCGATTTACTTTTCGATTGTTCTCACCGCACTGGTAGTGGGCATATACACCTTCTTCGGCGGGCTTACCGCTGTGGTCTATTCAGATGCCATCCAGTGCGTGTTGCTGTTTGTGGGAAGTATTCTGATACTGGCCATCGCGCTTTTCAAAGTGGGGGGATACAATGAGTTGATGGGTCAGATCAGTTCATTGGGAACCGATTTTGAGCATCATCTCAGCCTGATCGTTCCAGCCGACAGCCCCACGCCTTTCAGTTGGGCGGGCATTCTTTTCGGCCTGGCCTTTGTGCTTTCCCCGGCTTACTGGCTGGGCAACCAGGCCATTGTGCAGCGCAATCTCGGGGCCCGCAGCGAATACGAGGCCAAAAAAAGTGTTCTTTGGGCTGCTTTTCTCAAACTATTCATCCCGATTATCCTGGTGGGACCCGGTCTGATCGGTGTGGTTCTGCATCCCGGTCTGGAGAACGGGGACGACATATATCCCACCCTGATCTATGAGCTTCTGCCTCCGGGAGTTACCGGGATTGTTTTCGCAGCTTTTCTGGCTGCCCTGATGTCCAGTGTGGATACTTACCTGAACAGCGCTTCCACAATCTGGACCAAGGATGTGTACCAGAAATTCATCATGCCCGGCAGGGATGAACATCACTATATGCTTGTAGGCAAGGTGCTTGTGCTACTTTTTGTGGTTCTCGGTGTGTTTCTTGCTCCTCTCAGCGGGCGTTTTCCCAGCATTTTCGGCTATTTTGTAACCATATACAGTGTGTTTCAAGGACCTCTGCTGGCGATTCTTCTCCTGGGATTTCTCTGGCCCAGGGCCAATGGGAAGGGTGCAGCAGCCGGACTGGCTTTCGGAGTTTGCACCAGTGCAGCCCTGTTCTGGATCCAGGATTTACTTTTCACTTGTCCGGAACCCTATCTTTACATTGCCTGGTGGGCTTTTCTGGCTGCTCTGGCGGGTACGGTTGCGGTGAGCCTGGTGACAAAAGCTCCTCCCGCCGGTAAGATCGCGCATCTGGTTTATCGGGGCGGTGTTGACCAGGGAAGTTGAAAGACAAATATCTTGACCGCAGCAAAAGATGCCGTTAGTTTTTTTGCCTGCAATAAGATTGGAATCGTTCTTTTAGATTAAGAGATGTAAGGTGAATCTGACTGTAGGTAAGCTGGCGACTGTAGATGTAGTGATAGTTATCATTTACCTGGTGTCGATTACGGTTTTCGGCTCCTGGATAGGCCGGTTTATCAAGACCGACCGGGATTTTTTTCTGGCGGGAAGAAATCTCCCCTGGTGGGCCATCGGGATGTCCATGGTGGTCTCCGACATCGGCGCCTTGGAGTTGGTGGGAGTGGCGGGGGCGGCTTACACCTATGGCATCGCCGTGGCCAATTTCGACTGGATCGGATGCATCCCGGCCATGGTGGTGGCCGCCTTTATTTTTATTCCCTATTACTGGCGCTCCAGGGTTTTCACCGTGCCTGAATTCCTGGGTCGGCGCTACAATCAGTTCGTGCGTTCTCTGGTGGCCTTGATCTGGGGCGTGTTTTTCCTTTTCATGCTCGGCATATTCTTTTATACCGCGGCCAAGACCATGCATATACTTTGCGGCTGGCCGATCTATTTCTCGATAATCTTGATCGCCTGCGCTGTAGGCATTTACACCTTTTTCGGCGGGCTTTCCGCAGTGGTTTTTCTGGATTCAATCCAGTGCGTGGTGCTCTTTATCGGCAGCGCGGTCATATTGACCATCGCCTTGGTCAAAGCCGGCGGTTACTCGCAATTGGTGGAGCATGTGACCTCCATGGGTGCCGAGTATGAACACCATTTCAAGCTGATTGTTCCTCCTGATTCGGTATCTCCCTTCGGCTGGGCCAGCGTACTTTTCGGCCTCACCTTTGTGTTGTCGCCGGCCTATTGGCTGGGCAACCAGGCTATTGTGCAGCGCAATCTGGGAGCCCGCAGCGAATACGAAGCCAAAAAGAGCGTTCTCTGGGGAGCCTTTCTTAAACTTTTTATCCCGATAATTCTGGTCGGTCCGGGTTTGGCCGGGCTGGCGCTTCATCCCGGGTTGGAGAACGGGGATGATATCTACCCCACCCTGATCCATGACCTCCTGCCCCCGGGGCTTACCGGGATCGTGTTCGCAGCCT
>QMLQ01000313.1 GCA_003646815.1 Deltaproteobacteria bacterium
AAGTACATAGCCTGGGGTTGGCTCTCAGGACCTCGAACTCGGCTGGCGGCAAGCAGCCTGGGACAGAGTGGAGGCGTTTCTGATCGCAAATGATCTCCAGGAAGCAGCCGATGCGATCCCGCAGATCGGCATCCTGTTTGAGCTTCTCCCGGCGGCTACGGGGCCGGTAGTAATAGGTGCTCCGTGGAAGCTCCATCATCGCACACCCCGCTTGAATAAAACCAAGCTCGCCCCGGTGGCGATCGATGAACTCTCTTTTTGTCCGGCTTCCATGAACGCCGCTCACTTTTTAACAACTCGTTCTCCATGGCCAGCTTGCCCACCATCCGCTCCAGCTCACGGATACGAGCAATCCCCGGCCAGGAGATCAGGATCATTATCACGAGCTAATTCGCCAGCGCTATAATCCTTGCGCCGGCGTATGATAAGATGTGGAGAAATATTATATTGACAGGCCAACTGAGCCTGAGTTGCTACTCCAGATAAATACTCCTCTACTATCATACGCTTGAATACATTGCTGAATCTTCGTCTCACTTGCCATGAAGAAACCTCCTCTAATTGCTCCTTCCGGCAATATACTTAATTCCCACACTCACTGTCCAGATCTATGGGTTCACTCCATATTTGTTTTTGGGGAGATGAGGCTCTGTCAAATCCCCGGCCCTTTTGCTTGACTGATAAGCTGTGAACCGATTATTTTATTCTGGGTGTGAAAACGGGGTTCTCCCGGATGTTTGAAAGAAATGTAACTTATTGAGTAATTTCGTATTATACTGATAAATTAACTTTCTGTAAAAGTCTCCTTACGGTGGGGTGGAGTTTGGAAAAGTTTGGTTTCTGGCCGGCCCGGTTTTTCCGGCCGGCGTTTTTTTTACTTTTTCTTGCGGCGGCCTGCGATACCGAGTTGCCCATCGAAACCGAGCAGAGCCAATTGAGCGAGACCCGCTTGAGCCTTTCGGTGGATGCAGTTAATTTCGAACCCACCTTTATCGGCAGGACCAGTCGGCGCACAGTTGTGGTGGACTACGGGGATACCCTGGATATCGATATTATTCTCTTAACCAGCGACTCTACTGTGTTTTCAGTCAGCCCGGACAGCATCCATTTTTCCAAGAAAAACAGAACCGCCGCTGTTGATCTCACCTATAAACCCAGTTCGCCTGATTCGATAGACCTGGGTTATCTTATTTTAATAGCCTTTCAATGGCTGGACACCCTGAAATTGACCCCGGATACTGTGGGTGTGGATTCAGTTCGTCTTGCCGGTGCGGGGCAAGGCTTTTTCCTGGATATGGAAATGGTGTTTATCCCGGGCGGTACCTTTGTTATGGGCAGTGATTCAGCCTCGGTCGGGGCCGATCACAGCCGCTTCGATGAATTGCCCGCCCACCAGGTGCAGCTGAGTGATTTTTTCATCGGCCGCTATGAGGTCACCAATCTCCAGTATTACGAATTCTGGAAACAGGACAGCACCGGCCATACACCCAAGGATACTTTGATTATGGGTTCGTGGCCGCAGATTGCGCTTGACAAACCGAATTTTCCGGTTACCGGGGTGAGCTGGGAGGATGCAATGGCTTTCTGCCGCTGGTTGAGCCTGCGTACCGGGGCTCTTTATACCCTGCCCACCGAGGCCCAATGGGAGTATGCAGCCACCGGTGGAGCGGCCAGAGAGTATCCCTGGTCTGCGGTGGAGGACCAGGAAACCACCCAGGACACAATAACCGGCGGGCAGCTTGAGCCGTCTCAACTGGCCAATACAAGGCGCAGCGGGGATGGATACACTTTCACCGCGCCGGTGGATGCTTTCAGCGCCGGGGCCAGTGCTTTCGGGGTGTTCAACATGGCCGGCAATGTCTGGGAGTGGTGTCTCGACTGGTACGATCCGGACTACTACAAGAAACCTGATGAGCTCTGGATCGACCCTCAGGGTCCCCAGGATCTGGAACACCGTATTTTCAAGGTGATCCGGGGCGGGAGCTGTCTGGAAGAGCTCAATGAGGCTCGCACCAGAAACCGCTCCGCTCTGGCCCCGGGAAACCGTGAAATCAATGTAGGTTTCCGGGTGGTGCGCTTGCCCTGAAAACCCTTTTCTCCGGTCTGGAAACAACTCCTCAGCCAAGAGAAAAAATTTTGTTGCATCACTTTAGCTGAAGACTTGAATGTGAAAGCCTTAGGGAAAAAGATAAGTCTCTGCTTTGCGTTCTTTTGCTGGCTGCAGGTAACAGGTCTCTACTGCCAGATTCCGCATCCGGTGCCGGTGACCGTGCACTTTGACACCGAGGGAAAGCAGGTTCAGCCCGCATGTGTGATCGACAGCCTGGGCCTGCTGATGGTCACCTGGCGCGACAGCTCTTCCAGCGGCGAGCGCATCCTCACCCAGAGCTTCGATCCAATCGGCGGCAGGCTGGCTCCGGTGGAAATTGTAAACCCCACCCCTTCCCTGGGGGCGGCTTACCCTTCGATCGCGGTGGACTTCAACAACCATGTGATCATCGCCTGGAGCGAAAGGGTCTCCGGCATCAACCAGGTCTACTTCCGCCGCTACTCGATGAGCGCACAAGCAAAAAGCGGGCGCTTGCCTATCTCTGAAGGAAGATCCATCAGGGGAAACCGGCCTGCGGTGGCCGTGGACTCAGCGGGAAATGCAATTCTCGTATACCAGAGGCAAAACAGCGGTAATTATGATATCATGGGCACCTGGTTTGCTTTCGATGATGAAGAGGGTGTTCCCAACCCTGATTCAACCCGCTTCTCCTGGCTGGGGAAGATCAGACTAAACGCTAATCCTGAGGGCGATCAAACCGACCCCGCGGTTTCAGCCGACTTTAAGGGCAACTTTCTGGTGGCTTGGCGCAACCAGCATCCAGACAGCCTGGGTATCTACTGCCGGGCGTTTGCCAAAAAAGGAATCGATTTGGGGCAGTTCAGATTGCCGCCAGGGGATTCTCTCCCGGCTGCGAATGTCTCTGCTCCCAGTGTGACCGCTCTGGAGTATACCGGGGACTCCACCCACTTCCTGGTAAGCTGGGTACAGGAGGATGGCCCCGCCGAAAGAAAGCTCTATCTGGCCAAGGTAAGCTACCACTTTTTCTCGGTACCGCCTGGGATAGCAGTGGATTCTAACCTTCTGGTCATCCGCACCGGCTCCAAACTGAAACTTGCCAAACCCGCCGTGGCAAGTAACAAAAGGGGCCGGGCCGTGGTGATCTGGGTCGAGGATGATCCAGGGGGCTCCCAGGTGTTCGCGGCAAGTTTCAGCCTGGAAGAGGGTCTCCAGCTCACAGCATTGTTTCAGAGCACCAGGCCGGGGAGCGGTTTCGGCGCTCCGGCTTCCCATCCCGTGGCGGCGGTGCGGCGCGATGGCAGCTTTGTCGCGGTCTGGGAAGAT
>QMLQ01000314.1 GCA_003646815.1 Deltaproteobacteria bacterium
CCTGTACCATCCATCAGGCCGTGGCACACAACAGAGGTGGGGTTGCCTGCAGGAGGCCTTTCCCCTTTCCTGCCGCCGTAGAGCGCAGACATAATAAGATTGTGTGGAGTTGATTTCATCATCTATACCTTTCTGGAGTGAACCAAATACTTCTTAATGTATCTCGAATAGAGATTTAGCTTCGAGATCAATATTCATGTTTTTTTCAACCCTTCTCGTGACATCATAAAGATGCTCGCGCATTTTTTCTTCTGCCCTTTCCCTATTCTTCGCCTGCATTGATTGAACGATTTCCCGATGGTATTTGATAGCACTCTTGATGGCTCCTGGCAGATGGGATACCTCAGCGATAAACTCCTGCAATAACTCCCGCACTGTTTCCAAAAATTTCAAAAGCACCGCATTTCCACTCTCTCGTGCCAATTCCCGGTGAAATTCACTATCAAGCTTGATAAAGGTTTCAATATCTCCCTCTTTGTAAGCGAGATCTTGTTGGCTAATTGAATCATGAAGTTTCACCAGACTTTCAGGGGTCATCCGCAGAACGGCCAGACGAACCGTTGCCTGTTCAACAACAAGCCTTGCTTCAATGAATTCTCGTACTGTTGCAGGATTTAATAAGAGATGATCAGAAAGGGAGGTCATATAACTCGAAGGACTACTGATGTTGACGACCGTGCCCACTCCCTGCTTTGCGGTCAAAAATCCCATCACCGTCAATTTGTAAATCGCCTCCCGCAGGGTATTTCTGCTTACACCAAACTGCTCGGCCAGTTTATCCTGGGAGGGCAATTTAACCCCGGGCTCCAGCTTGCCCGATATGATCCATTCATGCAGCGTTTCAAAAACCTTCTCCGCCACAGAAGTATGTTTCACTCTTGAAAACTCCTTTTCCATTCGTATCTTCATCTCCAAACAAGCACTCGACATGGAATTGCCAAGCCACCTAACACCTCCCTTCTTCCAACATTCTGCCAGCCGCTACATCATCAAGCCATAGAATGATTCTATCAATATATGATGGAAACAATCCTTTTTGTCAACAATAAAAGCATCCCTTAATTCAGGCAAAGATTCCGGGGCGGAGGGGGGATTTTGACACGCCCTCCTAAAGGACCAAACACTACGGTGGATAACGTTCTAGAGAAGTCAGGAACAGTCAGAAAGATTTTTTTGTTTGCTTCGCTCCAACACGATGATTGCGCGATGAGCGATTCTTATCACCGCTCATTGCAGCAAGGCTGACAATCTGGTTGCAGATGGATAAAATAAGTTGATAGGGTAGGAAGAAAATTCATTAAGGGAGGCCCATAGGTTGCCACATAAAATGAAGTCTCGTGCGTTTTTCGGGTTGGGCATTGACGCGGGGGGGACCTTTACCGATACCGTGATTGTTGATATCAACAGGGCCCAGGTTCTGGCCCAGGCAAAGGCATCCACAACTCCGGAAAATCCGATTGAGGGCATACGAAAGGCCCTCCATGCACTGCCCAAAGGCTTGTTGCAGAAGGCCGATTTTGTTTCCCTTGCCACCACCTTTGCGACAAATGCTATCGTCCAGGGGAAAGGCGGGAGGGCGGGCCTAATCCTCATTGGCTATGACCGGGACCATCCGGCCCTCTCCAAAATGTCCCCGGTTGTTTTTCTGCAAGGAGGCCACAATTATTGGGGAGACGAGGCTGCCCCACTCGATATTCACCCTCTTCAAAAGGTTCTCGGGACCCTTGCACACGAAGTGGATGCCATCGCAGTATCGGGGTATTTTTCGGTCCGAAATCCCGAGCATGAAAACCGCGTTGCCCGATATATGGAAGAGCATTGCGATCTTCCGGTTGTAACCGGTCACCAGCTTTCCGTGCGCCTTGATGCGCCAAGGCGTGCAACGACCGCATGGTGGAATGCAAGGCTTATCCCCCTCATCAGTGCCCTGATGGAAGACACGAGAGAAGTTCTCAAGGAGTTCCACATCGTCTCACCCCTCCTGGTGGTCCGGGGCGATGGAACGCTCATGTCGGTCCGCGAGGCACAACGGCGACCTGTTGAAACAATTCTCTCCGGTCCTGCAGCAAGCATCTTGGGAGCACGGTTTCTGACCGGCAAAAATGACGGGCTTGTGGTGGATATGGGCGGAACCACAACAGATATGGCCATTCTGAGTCATGGAAGGGTGGAAATTGATCCTGACGGCGCACAGGTGGGGGAATGGAAGACCCAGGTGGAAGCGGCACGGATCAGGACAACGGGCCTGGGCGGCGACAGCATCATCCGGAGCGATGACGGAGCTATCAGCGGGCTCCAGATCGGCCCCCAGCGGGTGAAACCTCTCTGTACCATGGCCGAGCGTTTTCCCGAGATCCTCACTGTGCTTAAAAAATTACTGGAACTGAACACCAGGATTCCTTTGCTCCTCTATGATCCCTGCACCTTCTACGTGGCAACCAAAGCCCGCTCCCCGGGCTCTCAACAGCTCCCCCAGGTTCTTGCTGCAGGGCCTGCAAATGAATACGAATTGCTCTCCAACTCCTCTTCCACCATGGATAAATGGGAGCTTAACAGCCTGGAAAATCAAGGAATCATCACCCGAACCTCCTTGACCCCAACGGATTTCTGCGTGGCAAGGGGCATCTATGATCTCGGCTCCAAGGAAGCGGCCCTGGCCGGTATTTCGATACTGGCAATAGGACTTGGCGTGAATGAATCGACCCTCTCCCAGGCCCTTGAACAGGAGATTGCAAGACGACTGTGCGTGGAGGCGGTCAGCCTTTCCTTTCAGAAGGATGGGCCACCGCTCCTCTCCCTCATGCACCACTGGTTTTCCAATGAAAAAACAACGGACGCGGCACACCAGGCAATGGAGATTTCAGTGAAACTGAAGAACCCGGTGCTGGGGATCGGGGCCCCCGCCAGGGCGTGGCTCCCCCCATCTTTCGACCATCTCCATACCACTACTATTCTTCCGGACCACTACATGGTGGGAACCGCAATCGGAGCCGCCGTGGGGACGGTCGGGTTTACGTTGACGGCAGAAATCCGACCCACCCCCAGGGATCACCATATTCTTTTCGCGCCGGACCAGAAGAGGGAATTTGAGGACTTTGATGAAGCCGTAGGGGTGGGACGCGAAACCCTGGAAGCCCTTGCAAGACAGCGTATGCGGGCAAATGGCGTGAGAGATGCCACTTTGGACGTTACCATGGAAAGACGATCGGCCCCCATTCCCGGAGGGGAATTGTATCTCTGCACCGTCCTCACGGTACGGGCAACGGGCAGGGTGGCAGTGAATCAGGTATGACCCGGGTTACCCATAGGTGCGGAGGACACGGTTGGCCTTCCCCATTTCGGTACGCTCAATGGTGTTGGGCGGGACCAGGGTTATGGACGCCTTGAAA
>QMLQ01000315.1 GCA_003646815.1 Deltaproteobacteria bacterium
CGGCCTGCGCATCAACCGGGCTGCCGATGACGCCGCAGGTTTGACCATAGCTGAAAACCTGCGCGCCCAGGTGATAGGACTGGACAGGGCAATAGCCAACGCTCAGGACGGTATTTCATTAATCCAGACAGCAGAAGGGGCTCTTTCCGAAGACAATAATATACTGCAGAGAATTCGTGAACTTTCGGTTCAGGCTTCCAACGGAACCCTTACCAGCCTGGACCGCCTGGCTATCCAGAACGAGGTCAATCAACTGATCGATGAAATCGACCGCATAGCCGAAACCACCGAGTTCAACTCGATCAAGCTGCTCAACGGTAATGTGGGAGCCCTGGTAAGCACCAGTGACCCGGAGAGTATAAACGGAATAGTGGTTGGCGATGTGGGCAGCGGCGGGAGTTTCTCTGTCACCCTCAGCGCTCAGGATCTGGGCAGGCTCCAGGTGCAGACCTCGGAAGTTTTTGTCACCATCGACAGCAACGGCAATGTATCCAATGCCACGGCCACCACCCAGCTGCAATCGATCAGCCGCTTCGAAGACTTCGGCGTGTTCGACTCCGGTGTGGATAGTGTTACCATAAAACTGGGGTCGGATATATCCACCGAAGTGGTCGATGTGACCCTTTTCCGCACCGATACACTCCAAGAGGTGGCCCAGCGGATTTCCCTGGCCATAAATGATGTGACCACATCCAATGACCTCGGCCTGGGAGGCTCTGTAGCTGTCGGCGACCAATTGGTGGGCATTGCAACAAATGTCGGTTCGGAAAATGTCACCCAGATGTTCGTCTTGACCCCGGAACCGGGACGTCGGATAACCTTCGGTGGAAATGCCTCAGCCCTGTCGGCCTTTGGCTTCTCGGAAATCCAGGAGGCAAAAAGCCCCATCTTCTCTTTGACCGTTACCGACATCGGAGCTGAGGGCGGTGCTTCCACTCAGAAGAGTCTCAAGGTCAGTGGAGACAGGGCGAGCGGCCTGCTTGAGGGTGTGGATCTGGCTTTTCGCACGAATCTGGATATCTCGATCGGTGGTACGACCACCATTGCCGGTTTCAGTGTGGCCAAGCCGGTTTCAGTGTCCGGGAGCGCCACCTTTGTTCTCCAGATAGCGCCGCGTCCCCTTACTTTCCATATAGGTTCGGGCGCGGGTCAGACTCTAGCCACCCAGATCAACACCATGAGTTCAAAAGCACTGCAAGTGGACAAAATAAATCTCACGGACCAGAGCCTGGCTAACCAGGCCATCCGGATTGTTGATAACGCCCTGAATACGGTATCTGCCCAGAGGAGCACCCTGGGAGCGGTGGCCAACAGGCTGGAAAGCACTATCTCCAACCTGCAGGTGGCTTCCCAGAATCTGCAGGCCAGTGAATCCCAGATCCGGGATCTGGATTATTCCGAGGAGATCATTGAGTTTGTCACCGCCCAAATATTGAACACCTCAGCGACAAGCTTCCTGCGCCAGGCTAATGCGCTGTCAAATAATGTATTGGTTCTTTTGACTTAGAATTATTTGACAACTCTCAAATCATGAGCAGGGGGAATTCAGGCTTTTGGGAGTCCTGGAGCTTGCCCCCTCTTTCCTTTTACGGCTTAATTTCCGCCTGTCGTGGAGGTGGCTATGCCGGATAAAGTGGGAAAGCTGGACTTTAATATCCGGCCGCTCGAAACGCTCAGACCCGCCCCCCGTCCCCGGGCAACCCAGGTTCCAGTGGCCAAAACCGAGAAGCAAACCAAAGCTGCCCGCCGCGGGGATTCCCATGGTACGGAAGAAATATCCGGAACCAAGCAGGAGGTCTACGCCGCGCTGTCTCCGGAAGAGATGACAACTCTGCTGGATACTCTCAACGAAATAATCAGTATTTTCTCGGTCGAGGCCCGCTATTTTGTCGACCCGCGCACAGAGATGCAGGTGGTCCAACTCAGAGACAGCGAAACCAAGGAGCTGATCCGCCAGATCCCCAGCGAGGAATTCCTCACCAGGATCAGCCGCACCAGAGATCTGATCGGCTTGCTCTTCGACCAGAAGGTCTAACAAAGCCTGAAGCGATCCAGTGCTGCAAACCGAAAAGACCCCTCCTAAATGAAGGGGTCTTTTTTTGCTTTCAGAATGAAAGATTAATTTATCTTTTTCTGGAGGAACCTTTCTTTTTTCCTCCGGCGGCGGCGAGGGCTCCCTTTTTGGCCCTGGCGGCCACAGGAGCCTTTGGGGGTGTTGCGGTGGTGTGATACCGTCTATTGATGTAAAGCTGCTGGATTATCTGAAAGATGTTGACAAATGTATAATAAAACACCAGTCCCGAGGAAAAACGCATGAAAATGAAAGTCATCACTACCGGCATAATGTACATCATGGGGGCCATCTTCGGATCCGTCGGCGTAGGAGTGAGTTTCTGCTGCAGGAAGGTGGTAAGTCCCATAGCCACCGGCAGGATGTAAAGCGGATCAGGCTGGCTCAGATCGTGTATCCAACCGAAGGCTTCAGCACCCCTGAACTCAATGGTGCGCTGGAAAACATAAAACAAGGCGATCAGAACCGGGAACTGGATCAGCAGAGGGAGACACCCGCCCAAGGGATTTACTTTGTGCTCTTTGTACAGGCGCATCATTTCTTCCTGAAGTTTGCGGGGATCATCCTTGTAGCGGGCTCGCAGCTCATTCATCAAGGGCTGTATCTGCTGCATCTTGATCTGGCTCTTGGTGCTCTTGATGGTGAGCGGATAAAAAACCACTTTCACCAGCAGGGCGAAAAAGACCAGGATCAAGGCATAATTTTTGATCCATTTGTGCATCCAGAGAAGCACTGCCAGGGATATCTTAGAAAACGGCTGAATAATCGACCAGCCGTACTGCAGTATCTTCTGGAGTCCATAATTGAGCCGGTTGATCTGCTCGTAGGCTTGGGGCCCTATATAAATCGAATAATCTATCGGTCCTTTCTTTTGCGGAATGGGAAACAAGCCTCTGAAATTCAAGGTGTGAGTCTCCATGTTCCCGGAGGCTGACATTCCCGACATGGGGGCATCGGGAACAAAAAAGGTGCTGATAAAGTATTTGCTCTTAATCCCTCCCCACAGAATTCTATGCTCTCCACTGGGCGCCCAGTCGCTCTCGCTGAGATCCTTGAGGCTTTTGCTGATGAGCTCTCCACTGTCGTAGTAAACGGTTCCATAGTTTGCATAATCTTGCTTGGGATCCTTCTCATTGGAGACCAGGGAAGGCCCCAGCAGCACTTCCACCGTGTTCTCCCTCAAGCCGTAAAGTTCCTCCGGCAAGTAAAGAGCTGCATTGATGAGGTAAGAATCATGGCGGAAGGTGTAAACCAGTTTCACTTCCTTTCCGCTGGCCAGTTTTTCCAGTTCGTTAC
>QMLQ01000316.1 GCA_003646815.1 Deltaproteobacteria bacterium
ACCATGATGAATCTGTTTGTAAAGGGCGGACCGGTGATGTACCCCCTCCTTGCGTGCTCCGTTATTGCCATGACAGTGGTGCTTGAACGATTGCTGTTCTGGCTTCGAGAAGACATGAGGCGTGATCAGCCACTGGTGGATCGAGTGCTCGCCCTGTGTCAGAAAGGAAACTGGGGGGAAGTGCGGGAAAATGTGGTGAGTTCCGGGGATTATGTGATCAGGATACTGATTACGGGAATCCTCCATCGCGAATTTTCCATGTCCAAGGCAATGGAATCAGCGGCAGCAGATGAAATGAAGCGAATGAGGCGTTTTATGGCAGTGTTGGACACCATGATTACGGTGGCTCCGCTCCTGGGGATATTCGGGACGGTCTTGGGCATTATCTCATCGTTTGACTTGCTGGGTACGGCAGGGATAGAGCACCCTCAGGCGGTCACCGCCGGTATTGCACAGGCCCTGATTACTACGGCCGCCGGTCTTGCTATCGCTATCCTGTCGGTATTTCCCTACAATTATTTCAATACCCGGGTGGAAAACGCCGCCATGACCATTGAGAAATACGCCACCAGCCTGGAAATTGTGTACGAGAAGCTCAAGCAGGCTGACAAAGAGGGGGATGGGCAGTAGACATGCGGCTTTTGCAGCAACAGGCAACAAAATAACTTAGAGCAGTGGGAACTTTTTGTTTATTTGGCCATTTGAAATTTGACATCGATTTGAGATTTGGGCTTTGGATTTTGGCATTGAATGCGATCACAATAGAGATTTTGTGGTCGTTTTGAACGCAAATTTATAGGCACTACGCAAGCTCAACAAATATTATGAAAATATACAGGCCGCAACAAAAAAAAGCACGCATCGAGATGCTGCCGCTGATCGACATCGTCTTCCTCCTGCTGGTCTTTTTTATCTATGCCATGCTCTCCATGGCCGTGCACCGGGGACTCCCTGTGCAGCTTCCTACGTCCACCACGGCGAAAGTGAACAAGCAACTGATCCTCTCGGTTACGGTGAAGGCTGACGGCCGCATTTTTGTGAACAAGGAAGAAGTCGCCGATGATGGCCTGGTTGCCGCGTTACGGAGAAAGGCTGGTGGAAATGCTGAAGCAGGGATTCTTCTCTTTGCGGATCGCAATCTTCCTTATCAGCGGCTGTTCAATATCCTGGATCAGATAAGGTCTGCCGGTTTAACAAGGATTTCCCTCCAAGCCGAAGCAGAGAAGTCAGAATGAAAAGGCTTATTCTGGCAGCACTCATGGCCGCTGGGCTTCATGCAGTGCTTTTGGCCACCGGAGCCGGTTGGTTTCGAGGGGCCGTTCCCCTCCGGCAGGGAAAAAAAACGGTTATTTTGAGCCTCCAATACCTTCCTTTGCCGGTCAAACCCAAAGCCAATATTGGAAAAATCGCTGCAAAAGCCAATCCCAAACCCGTGATTCCGCCCAAAAAGCCAATTCCGAAAAAACGGAAGACAAAGAAGGCTCTCTTAAAACCTGAACCCCATCCGAAGCCTATAAAGCGTCCAAAGCCTGTTCCGAAGCCAAAGATCGTCCATCCCAAGCCAAAAAGGGTGAAACCGGTTCAATCGCCGCCACCACCGCAAGAGCCAACAAAAAAAGTAACGGTTGAAACGCACTCTGCCCGCCACGAAACAGCGCCGGAAAAAGGCTCCATATCCCCGCAACAGGAACCGGTAACGGCTGAAGTGGTTGAGGATGCCCTTGCTGACCTTCCCAACCCAGGCGAAGAGAAAGTTTCAGAGGAAACAGCAGTTGCCAGTGCTTTTCCTGAGAAAGTGCCCATTGTGAAGGTGGCACGGCCGCTTTACCGGAAGAACCCCCGGCCCGGATACCCTCGGCTGGCCAGGCGCCGCGGATACCAGGGGACCGTGATTCTGGAGGCCTTCATCACGCGGGACGGTATACCGGGAAAAGTGCGGGTATTCAGATCCAGCGGGTACCGGAGCCTCGACAAGGCTGCCATAAGGGCTGTTGAAAAATGGTCCTTTGAACCGGGCTCAAAAAACGGAATCCCCGTTGACATGTGGGTGAAAATTCCAGTCCGCTTTCAATTGGATTAGTCCTGGCCCGGATTTCTCACCGATCTTCGTCGCGAGACGGCGGATAAGTCCGCTATCATAGCAGATTATTCGTGAAAAATCCGGGCTAGAACGCGATCCTCCAGTAGGCGCCGATGTAGGTGCTCTTCCCTTGGTTTTGGTGAATACCGGCGGCATCGGTAAAATCCATCTCATCCCTGATGCCGATTTCAGGAGATATGGTCACCCCTTTGATGGGGATGATGGGGAGCACCAGGTAATAGATGGCCCTGGCGTCATCCTCGCTCAGGTACCGTCTTGTCCGTATCTTGAAATAGCCCACTTCTGCCCCCACAACATCATTGATCTTGTATCCCATGACTCCACCATACCCTTCAAGGTTCGAGTCAGTGGCTTGACCGGTAGTGGTATTCAGGAGCATCGTTCTATAGTTCAAATGGAGCGTGCCGATATCGCCGTAGTTGCCTGGATTTGATCCCCCGTACCAGATTCCCTTCAGATACGCAGGGCCCAGGGGAAAAATCACCCTGAGACCGTAGATATCGGATCTCACTGTTTCGCTGTGCTCTGTGGACAAATCGACGGCTTTGTAAGTACCGTACCCACCAAAAAGGTCAATCTGTACAGATGCCCATTTCAGGGTGAGACGGGCCTCGATCTCCGGGAGAGAGACATCAGTATCGTAGTTAGCATATTTGCCGGCGCCCGCCCACTCAGGCTCAATTGCCGGGTTGTTCAGCAGGCCCAGAATGAATTTCCCCTTGAAGAAGGGTACGGTAAGCCTCATCTGCGGGGCGCGGAGTCGAGACCTGAGATCGCCATATAACAACCTGGTATGACTATCAAACTCTGATTTTGAAAAGGCCAAATAGGTGGGGACCCATGTATGACCGATCAGAAGTGCTGCCGGACCAAAGTCGTACTGGGCCCACCATTGCCGGTAGTAAGCTCCATTTTTTGGCCTGATTTCCGCATTGGCAGATAGGGGGGCTTGGTGAAATCGCACGCCGGCCCGGCTGTTCCCGGGGTCAATTTTCCAAAGGAGGTCACTGTCCGTGTCACCGAGCCCGTTGTTATAAAGGTCATCAGATTTTTTCACCCAATAGGTGTTGAAACGGATATCGCCGTAAAAACTCACCTTTCTTGTGGATCCAGTGGCCGGCGCAGCAAAGAAGAGCAGAAATAAGAATGCAAAGACGGTACAGATAGATCGATTCATTGATTTCCCTCCCAGATTATGTAAGACTGCGGCGCTGAGATAGCATGTGAGTAAGATGTTGTCAATTTAAAAATATAATGACGCAATAA
>QMLQ01000317.1 GCA_003646815.1 Deltaproteobacteria bacterium
GCAAGTGGGGAAAAAGACTTAGGATAAAGATATTCGTTTGACAAGAGGGGGGAGCACATGGGCCGTGAGATGACCAGAAAGCAGTTTCTGAAGACCCTGGGACTGGGGGCCGCCGGGGTCCTATGCCCGCCGGGGGAATGCTTTGCTCTTTTCGGGAATGGCAACGGAAAGAGAAAGAGTATCCAGGGCCATGTATTCAAGGGGGACGGGCCCTCGAAGCCTTGGAAATGGTCGATCGAAGGCTTCCATTATGCCTCGGATGGGAAAAACGTTCAGTGCCAGATCTGCCCGAACAGGTGCTACCTGGAACCCGGGGACAGGAGTGTTTGCCGCTCCAAGGTGAATATCGGGGGAAAACTCTATTCCCTTGCATATGGGAACCCTTGTGCCGTTCACGTGGACCCCATTGAAAAAAAGCCGCTCTACCATTTCTATCCGGCATCCCAAATTTTTTCCATTGCAACGACGGGGTGCAACTTCAGGTGTCTCAATTGCCAGAACTGGGAGATCTCCCAACGGCGACCGGAAGATGTTCAGAGTGTGGAGCTCTTCCCGGATCAGGTGGTAAAAGAGGCTGAAAAGAGGGATATCCCATCCATTGCGTATACCTATTCTGAGGCAATCACCTATTATGAGTACCTGTTTGATACAGCGAAGGCTGCCGATGCTGCAGGCCTCAGGAGCGTGCTGGTTTCCAATGGTTACATCAACGAAAAACCCCTCCGGCTGCTTGCGAAATACCTCCACGGCGCGAACATCAATCTGAAGTCTTTTGACGATGATATCTACCGCTGTTTAAACGGGGGCACACTTCAGCCCGTACTGAACACGTTCAAGACCCTCCACCGGGAAGGGGTCTGGTTTGAAATGACTACTCTTGTGGTGCCTACCTACGTGGATGACCCCAGGATGATACGACGAATGTGCAATTGGATTGTCCATGAACTGGGTCCTGATTATCCGCTTCACTTCCTGCGGTTCTTCCCCCGGTACAAACTTACCCGCCTCCCGCCAACGCCGGTTTCAACCCTTGAAAAAATGAGAGATATTGCACTGGAGGAAGGAATTCGCTACGTCTATATCGGCAATGTCCCGGGTCACAAAGCGACCAACACCTACTGCCACAACTGTCAGAAACTCCTGGTTGAACGAAAAGGCTACCTTATTTTGCAGAATAATATCAGGAAAGGCCGCTGTAGGTTTTGCGGGGCCGTCATTCCCGGCCGATGGTGTTGAGGCACAGGGATCTGGCATAATTTTTGTAAGAGTATTTGTGTTTGCCGAGACAGATAGAAAGATCAGCCCGGAGGGGGAGAGGATGGAAAAGAAAAGGAGGATCCTCGTGGTGGATGACAACCCTGTCAACATCAGATTGATAAAGACCATCCTCGAAAAAGAGGGGTATGATACCGTAAGCGCAACGGACGGGCCGGCCGCCATTGAAACAGCCAGGGCGGAGAGCCCTGACCTGGTCCTCATGGATATCTTCATGGGGGAGATGAGCGGGCTTGATGCCTGCAGACTCATCAAGGAAGAAAAGGAAACGGGAGATATCCCGGTAATTTTTGTGACGGCAAATACCGATGATGCTGTTTTGCAAAAAGCCTTTGAATCAGGGGGGAGCGACTATGTGCGGAAACCCATCAACAGGGTGGAACTTATTTCGAGGATACGCTCGGTTTTGACCCAAAGGATGCTGGTAGAAAAAATCGTGGAGCATGAAAAGCTCCAGGGCGTCCTTGAGATGGCCGGTGCGGTCTGCCACGAAATGAATCAGCCGCTCCAGGCGGTCACGTGGGCAACCGAACTCCTCCTCGGCGAAATACCAGAAGAGGACCATCTTTTCACAGCGGTGCGAGACATCACCCGGAACATCGAGAAGATCGGAACCATAACCCGCAAGCTCCAGGGGATTACCCGCTACAAAACAATGAAATATGTAGGGGACATGAAGATTATTGACATTGAGCGGGCCTCTTCGCGTTGAAATGTCGCTTTTCCGGGAGGCTATGAGGGATTCGTGAAGACAAGGGGAATCACACTCTTTCCCCGCTCATTTGCCATTTGCATAATGCTGTCCCGGCCCGTGGCAGGTGGTTCCCTCCTGATATTCTCCGGTTTTGGCTGCAGGCTCAGTGCTTCGGTGGTGCAGGTAGTAACGCAGAGGCCGCACCCGATACAGCGATCCAGGTTCACGTGGGCGACATCGTCTTCCCCAATGGTAATGGCATCCATCTGGCAGCGATCAAGGCAGGTTTCACAAGCGACGCAGAGCTCAGGATCAACAACGGCGAAATAATTGGAAACCGTCATTTCCGCGGGTTTTGGTTGTTTCTTGAGAGCGCGGAGGATCCCGCAGCAATCGCCGCAGCAATTGCAGAGTCCCCCGGGATTTTGCGCGTTATATGGCTGGGGTACCAATCCTGCTTCCTCGCAGGTGTCGAGAATCTTGAGGGCTTCTTCCTGATCAATCCATCGTCCCATTTCGTGGTCCACATAATAATCTGCATGGGAACCGAACATGAAACAGGTCTCAAGCGGCTTGTCACACCCCTGGCCGATCAGGTGTTTCTGGGTCCGGCATATGCAGTTAGCTACCGCAATCTTTTTCTTGCTTTTGATGATTTCGCGCACATCTTCATACGGGGCCACCGGCCATGACACTTGAATGGCGCGGTTAACCGGTATGGTGCGCATGGGCACCGTTTGTTTGCCCATTTCCTTCCCGAAGGCCTCTTCAAGGTACTGATCCACCATGGCCGCCAGTTCTTTGTCAAGATTCTTCAACTGGAATTCATAAAACCCCACCACGAACGGGACTGCTGCATATTTGACAGATTTCTCTTTCTTCACGCGAAACACGATGCCCTTATCGCCCATTTGTTGAAGGAGCTGCGAGACGCTTTCAGGGTCCTGATTGGTTCTTTGCGCCACTTGTTCAGGGGTTTCAAGCATCATGCTGAGGTTCAGATACATGCGGGCTTCTTCTTCAGTGAAGAGCTTGTGGAGTATCTTCATCTCCACCCCGGATTTGGTCTCTGGAAACCCCACTGAATATTGATCAACCTGTTCTCGAAGCTTTTCATAAATATTTTCTGGCATGGGACTGCCTCCTTGGAGAATTTCACAAAGAGTTTATTTTACGAACATCCTTTCAGAATAACAACATGAATGAGGAGTTTCAAAAGAGCGTAAGCTTCACCAGGATTCCTCACCAATAATCTACTTTGACGGCGGATAGGCCCATGACTATTGCGTTGCGCTTGAAAAATGAGCTTGACGTATTGTGAAAATACGTCTGCGCCCATTTTCCTGTGCGCGCCTTATATTCACGGGCCTCTCCACCGTCTCGTAA
>QMLQ01000318.1 GCA_003646815.1 Deltaproteobacteria bacterium
GAATAATTTCTACAGGAACACTGTGTTTGGTGTCAAGAAAAAAGTTTGAGCATACCAAAAACGCGGGCCTTGCCCGGCTCTTGGTTCTGTGAGGGAAGGACAAAGATAGGAAAGAGGAGGACATTTGTCCTCCTCTTTTTGGGCAAGGCCATGAGGGCCACCGCGGACAATACCGAACTGGCTCTCATATCCGGCATCGACACCGAGGCTATCATCATGTGGACCTGGGGAATAGGCGGTGGTTTGGCCGCTGCTGCCGGTATGCTTTACGGCATTGATGTCCAGATTCACCCGGGAATGGGATGGAATTTTCTGATTCCCCTTTTTGCCGCGGCAATCCTTGGAGGAATCGGGAACATGTACGGCGCCCTTGTCGGGGGAATGGTTATCGGTATTGCCGAGACATTTCGTCTGATCTTTAATAAAGATGGCTGGCCAACGGCCCCCAGGGGCTCATGGGGCTGCCTCAGCCTCTCTACTCATTGATGGGTGGACGAAATTACGATTATCTCTATCTGGTAATTGTCCTAATTGTCCTAGTGATTGTCTACCTCCTTATTGAAAAGGGGATCAGGTCTCCCTGGGGAAGGGTGTTGCGGGCGATCCGGGAGGATGAGATTTCCGCCTCGGCCAGCGGGAAAGACGTGTTTCGTTTCAAGATGCAGTCCCTTGTTTTCGGCTCAATGGTCATGGGTGTGGGAGGGGCCCTCTACGCCCATTACACCAAGGCTATATCTCCCGATGTGTTCACGCCTCTCTATGGTACATTCATTCTCCAGCTCCTTCATAATTCCTCACCCACTTACACACTGCCTTTAGTGTGCATCCCTTGATTAATCCGGGATTCTCGGCTATTGTTGCATCAAAATCCGGGAGATTGTCTCCTGCTGTTCTCCTGACCTGAATAAGGGTGGTGATCCGATGTTCCGTCTGAACGATCTGTTGCTTCTCATCGTCGTCTTTTCGTCAATGATTGCGGGGATTTTATTTCCCAGCCTGGGGCGGTATTTCCAGGCGTATCCTCTCTATTGCATGATGTTTCTCCTTTTTCTGAGCTTTCTTTCCCTCGAGTTGAGAGATATTGGGAAAACCCTCCGCAAACAGTTGCCATTGGCGGTCTGGCTCGCATTTTTCAAGCTCGCGGCACTTCCTGTTGTGGTTTATTTTGTTTTTAAATTAACTTATCCGCGGTTTGCCCCGGCCGCACTCCTCCTGGCAAGCGTTTCCACAGGGGTAGTGGCTCCGTTCATTGCCACCCTGGTACGTTCAAACGGCCCCCTTGTTTTGCTTATGGTGGTGATGACTTCGCTGCTGGTTCCCTTCACGCTTCCTTTTCTGGTGAAGCTCTTCCTTGGGAGGAGCCTGGATATTTCGCTTCTCGCAATGATGAAAGTGCTCAGCCTGATTGTCTTTGTTCCGGTGCTGGCAGTTGAGGGATGCAGAAAATGGCTTCCCGGCGCTTTGAGCCGTCTCCTGCAGTGGCGATATCCTGTCTCACTCGCAATTTTCGCGGCAATAAATCTCGGTGTTTTTTCCAAGTACGCTGGGTACTTTCGTCAACAACCCGGAGTCCTCATGAGAACCGCTTTTGTGGCCCTCGGTCTGGGCGGGATGCTGTTCATATTTGGGCTGCTTTCAGCGCTGCGCGCCGCGCCGATGGATAAGACAGCGGCAGTTATTGCTGCGGGGAATATTAATAATGTACTCATCATTGTTTTTGCCGCGCAGTTTTTCGGACCCCTGGAAGCAACAGTGGCCGCCATGTATATGATTCCATTTTTTCTGCTCATTTTTCCGTTGCGAGGATATGAGCAGTTTGCCATGCAAAAACAATGTGATGAATCATAACTAAAAATAATAGGTTATGCCCTTTGGCAACAGCTGGTAATTCAGAGATCCTGGCGGGCCGTGAAAACCGGATGAGAGGTTGACAGGCATAGAGTTTCCTCATAACCTGGCAGATAAAATTCCATGAAGGTGGAAGCGAGGATTGCAGGCAGTGGAAGAGGGCCCCTACACGGATTTGCTGCCAAGCTATGCATTTACCGGAACGGAACGTGGCTCTTTGGCGAGTGTTGAGGAAGCCGTGCATCGCCTTTCGCGCAGGCTTCCGGATAGGAAAGTACATGACCTGATCGTGTTAGGGTCCTCCCGATTTTGGCACGCATGGAACAGGAGGAAGATATACTCCTGGTGGTTATGGCCGACCATTCCACGCCGAGTGACTCTGCGCTGATTCATTCGGGAGAGCCTGTGCACCCCGAGCGTTCTTCCCTTTTCGGGCACTGTGTCGGTCCTGTCCAGCGGCCGTATGTTTCGTTTGATTACGACTCTTTTCAGAAAAACTGGCCCTGGCTGCCGGATCCCGGGAAAAACCATGATTGACCATTATTCTTAAAAGGCAGGAGGGCACCATGAATCCCTTGTCGCTCATTCCCACCCCGGATAGTATTCCCGCGCCGGCATGGATATTCCTTGCGCTGGATATCTTTCTTTTCACCATTCACATCCTGTTGATCAACATGGCACTGGGAAGTATCCTGATCATCTTGTTTCGCGGGTTGGGAGGAGGAAGGGGCTCCCAGCGAGTCTCTGCGAATGATGGTGCTGCGAGGAAAATTCCGTCCCTTTTCGCGCTGGGAATCAACTTCGGTGTCGCCCCCCTTCTGTTCATGCAGGTCATCTACGGGCACCTTTTCTACTCCAGTTCGGTCCTCATGGCGGTTTACTGGATCCTGATTATTCCCTTTCTGATTGTGGCGTATTATGGTGCCTATATTTTTGCCAACAAGAGCGGGACAAGACCTCTTCTCGCGAGAGGCTCTCTGTGGGCAGCCGCGTTTATTGTTCTGAGTATCGGACTCATGTTTGTGAATAACATGACGCTCATGCTCCAGCCGGAGAAATGGACAGTCTACTTTGAAAACCGCGGGGGAATTTTTCTCAACTTTTCCGATTCTACCTTGATTCCCCGTTACCTGCATTTTGTTACCGCCTCGGTGGCCGTTGGAGGCCTCTTCATGGCTTTCCTTGCAAAGCGGCAGGCGGGGAAAGGGATAACAGGCGCTGGTGGAAACAGGGACACAGGTCTCAAGATATACGGATACGCGACCGTTGTCCAAATCCTCATCGGGATGTGGTTCCTGATAACCATACCGACCGATTATCTGCTTTATTTCATGGGGAGGGACCCATTTTCAACCATTGTTTTCCTGATGGGGCTCACAGGTGCATTGGGATCTGCTGCCGCAGCCTTTGCAATAAGACTTCATACAACCGGCATTCTGTTTGCCATTACCATAGCAGCCATGATCCTTACCCGTCATAATCTGCGGACGGTGTATCTCAA
>QMLQ01000319.1 GCA_003646815.1 Deltaproteobacteria bacterium
ATCCCAAGAATGCGGATTTGCGGTTTCAGCTGGCAGAGGCCCTTGAGAAACAAAGAAAACTGAAGCTCGCGGCAAAACAGTATGAAGCGATCTTGAATGAAATTCCCACAAAAGAAGAACTCCTGATTTACAACAAACTTGGATATCTCTGGGCAAAAGTCGGGCAATACAGGAAAGCCATTCATTTCTATAAGCGTGCTGCAGCATTTGATTCAAAAGACAGCAACCTTTATTACAATCTTTCCTATCTCCATGAAAAAACAGGCGAGAAAGCAAAGTCTCGTTTTTACCTGGAAAAAGCCCTGGCCCTGAATCCAGGGGACCTGGACGGCAGGATGAAACTCGCCCAGGACCTGATCGACGGGAAAGAGTGGAAAAAGGCGGAAACAACTCTCAATGGAATCTTGAAGAAAAAACCAAGATCCCTGCAGGCCCTCTTACTTTTGGCGCACGTGCTTGATAGGCGTGGGAAAAAGAAAGCCCTTATGGATGTTTACAGCAGGATCCTGTCCCTCAATCCCAAGAATCAAACAGTGAGGTACAACCTGGGTGTCTTGGAGTATGAATCAGGGAACCTTAAGAAGGCTTTACCCAGGCTGGAGGGATATGAAAAAGCTCACCCCCGGGATGTGGAAACACGCAGCATACTTCTGGACATATACAAAAGGCTGAAAATGGCGGACAAGGCCTATCATGAGGCATTGTCCCTTACGAAATTGGGCGTAAAGGACCTGGACATCTACGTCTATATTGCCGATTACCTGAGCGATAAGAGTGCGTACAAGACATTAATACCCATTTTGGAAAAAGGGCTGAGGATTCACCCCGATGCCGATACCCTTGCAGATTACCTGGTGGTTGCCTACCTGAGAACAGGGGCCGAAAAAAAGGCCATGAAAGAGATGGAACGGATCCTCAAAATTCGTCCCAGAGACGTCCACCTTCTTATGGACCTGGCGAAGCTGCGGGAAAAATATGGTGATCTTACCGGGGCCCTCAAGGCGTATAAAAAAGTTGTGGATCTTGCCCCGGACAATGAAGAGGCGCAGAATGGATACCTGCGCCTGAGATTGAAAGTAATGGAGCGTGAATAATTTCCTTGAAAAGCCCCATTTTGATGTGACTGCCGGGCTGTTGTTTCGTGCGGGGAAGATCTTGATTTCCAGGCGCCGAAAAGGCAGTCACTTGGGCGGTATGTGGGAGTTTCCGGGAGGGAAGAGAGAGGCAGGGGAAACGCTCGAGCAATGCCTTGAAAGAGAGTTCGTCGAGGAGCTCGGGATCAAGATCACCGCAGGGGATCATTGCGTCACAGTTGAACACACCTATGACGACAGATCCATATCCCTCCATGTATTTCACTGCACCCTGATGGAAGGGGACCCGAAACCATTGCAGAGTGAGGCTGTCGAGTGGGTTGCACCCGCCGCACTGGGAAGGTTTCAATTTCCCCCTCCTGACAAGGAAATAATTGAGTACCTGCGCCGCCGCAACATTGTAAGAAAGGAGGATCAGATGTTCTACAACAGGGAAAGCAACGGGTACAGAACGTTGGTAGACGGAGTAGAGATGAAATCCCTTGTCCACGGAGACAAGACCCTGCTCTGTGAGTTCAGGATTACCAAAGGCGCGTCACTCCCTCCGCACTCCCATCCCCACGAACAGACCGGGTACCTTGTGAGCGGAAAGATGCGTTTCGTCATTGACGGAAAAGAGTTCCAGGCTGATGCGGGAGACAGTTGGTGCGTCAAAGGCGATGTTGTGCACAGTGCCGACGTCCTGGAGGATGCAGTGGTGGTGGAGGTGTTCTCCCCGGTAAGAACAGAATATCTGGAATAAATTCTTTAAAGAAAAAGTCTCCTTTGGCCGATAGATTAGGAAATTTCTATGGAGGTTTTCCATGGCCAAAGGAAACTGTGAATTCAAGGGATCAGGCGGACAGTATTTCAGTACCGTTTTCATCCACCTGTACATCCTGGGAACTATCACGTTCGGAATTTATTCTGCCTGGGCGTGGGTCCGGATCCTGAAGCTCAAGGCTTCTCATACCCTCATAAATGGCAAGGAAGTTACATTTCAGGGGACCGGAGGACAGCTCTTCGGCATTTTTGTCGTACAGGGCCTCCTCACCCTCGTGACTTTTGGTCTTTATGGTCCCTGGGCCTTCTGTAAATATTTCGACTGGCGCGCCAGGAACACCATAGTCGGTGGAAAACCCAGCCAGTTCAACGGTTCGGGTGGATCACTTTTCCTCTTTTATCTCATTCATCTTTTTCTTCTCCCCATGATCACCCTCGGGCTCTATTATTTCTGGGGGATTTACCGCTTTTATGCCTGGAAAGAAGAGCATACGAAATACGGCGGGGAAAAGACTTCCTTCGGGGCCGGTTTCGGGACGTTTCTCAAGATATCGATCATCGCCTGGATCCTGAATACGGTTACGTTCAATCTTTTCGCACCATGGGCATATTGCATGTTCTCCAGATGGCAGGTGGAAGGCCTTGCAGTGGGGGATGGGTCGAACGTGGAGCATTTCCCGCCGGTGAAGACCAATCTATTCGTTGTAATCATTCTTGTTGCTGTCGGACTGTTCTGTCTCCTGGCCCTCGGCTTCGTTGCGAAAAATGTTTTTGAGAGGGGATTGAAACAGCAGCAGCAATTTGCACGGCTCAAACAGTTGCATACCCAGGGGCTGCGGAAAAAGAAAACCCGGATCAGGAAGCCCAAGGACCTCAGGCCGAAGTTTAAGGCGGTCGTAAAAGGAGCAAGGAGTGATAAACACCTCTTGCTGGAGAGCGATGCCCTGGAAAAACTCCGGGTGAAAATGGCAAAGTACGACGATGCCGTGAAAAAGGTTGAGGCCCGTATCAAGAAAAAACCGGATGACGCAAATGCCCACTACGATCTCGCCTGGATCTATGGAGCAAACCTGGAACTCGACAAGGCGGTTCAGGAATACACCCGGGCCATTCGCTTGAACGGGAAATTCGTGGATGCCTATTACAACCGGGGCATTATCTATTCTGCAGAGAGCAGGTACAATGACGCGATCAAAGATTTCAGCGTTGCCATAAGGCTTGACCCCAAGGCTGCAGATGCCTACTGCAACAGGGGGAATGCCTATTTTTTTACGGGGAAGATAAAACCGGCCCTTGCCGACTTTAACCGCGCCCTTGAAATATTGCCCAACGATGGGGATGCGCTTTACGATCGAGCCCTTGTCTACGAAACAATGGGTGATCGAGACAAGGCGAAGAAAGATCTACGCAGGGCAATAGCCTTCGGCCAGCCGCTGGCATTGCGGAAACTGAATGAACTGGAGAATGCTTCTTCCGGGTCC
>QMLQ01000320.1 GCA_003646815.1 Deltaproteobacteria bacterium
GAGCCGGTCGCCCCTGCTGGAGGAGGTTCCAGGCCTACCCTGGTGAGCTGATTTTCTATATTCACCACTGTGGCAGATTGATCACATCGGCCGTCCCGGGTTCTGTTGTTGTTGCTTGCGTCATCAGCAAGAAACCACCCTGTCCTGTCATAATAATTATTAAAGGTGACCTGCCACTCCCTGGCCCAGGTAGTATAAAGTCTTTTCTGCTCCGCGCTCCTGACCAGGTCCTTCCCCTTGACCACCGCCCCGATGATGATGCCGATGATAATCAGCACGATCGCCATCTCTATGAGGGTAAACCCGCTGTTTCCCTGCAACGCACCTCTGCCGCGGCTTTTCAAGCCTTCCATCATTCTTCCCTCCTTGTGAATAGTTTTTCCAATCCTGGATTGTCAGAACAAATCAAAGCAATTCGCATGCCGAAAAAGAAATTGCCTCTACCAAAGGAACAACCGAGAGAAACCGAGATTCTAACCATTTTTCTGAATTGCTTTTAATATCAAGTTATTCAGGCAGTTATACTATGGTGTCTCAATTTTTCTAAATCCTTTCAATTCAGCAGGAAACCTTGTTATGGTCCCTTTCAACAGGAAATATTTTCTCTATTTGCCGGCTTTTTCGTCAAGAAACTGTCATAGTTATGGGCTTTTTCGCCATATTTTTGGCGAAGCACAGATCTTGATGCACATTTCGATCTCTCTGTTTTCCATTGATTTCTGCCCCCCGGAACAGTAAGCTGGACTCCAACAATAAATCAGCGACCACCAGTAGAATTTATAGTATTGTTCGCGGTATCGGAAGTCGGCCTTGATGTCTGCTCTATTCCCCTCCGCAGCACGGATGCAGTATTTGCCCCGTCTCCCGGCCGGAGCAAGTAATCTTATAAATCCTGTCGATCCTGTTGAACATATTAATGAGGAGGAAATGCAAGGTGCAAAAACAGGTTCCGGAAAATGAGGCGGCTTTTCCCTGCGTAGTGGATTTCAAGCCGGGTTTTTTCTTGAGCTGGGTTCTTTACCGTCTATTCAAACGGGCACAGCTCGACAAGAGTGCAGTTGAAGAATTGAGGCAATTGCACCGGCAAGGCACGGTTGTCTACGCCATGAAGTACCGCGGGCAACTTGATTTTCTCCTATACCACTTCCGGTTCCGTATTGCGCGCATCCCCTACCCCAAAATGGCATTTGATCTTAATATGTCCCTTGTTCTGCCCTTTTCGCGCCTTTTCCGCATCATTCGTTATCAAATCCGCTATTTCCTGAAAAACGGCCACCCACCCAGCCCTTATGAAACGGGGTTTTTCCAGAGAAACATGGAGCAAGGGGTTACTTCCATTATTTCCCTGGTGGACCCGAAAAGTTTTTCCCGCCGTTTTATTCACGAGGAAAAGGACAACCTCTCCTTTTTGGTGGAATATCAGGAAAATGCAAACCGTCCTATCTATATGGTCCCCCTGCTTGTCCTCTATAAGAAGACTCCGGAGAAAGAATTCAGCAGATTTTTCGATATTTTCTTCGGCTATAAAGACAATCCGGGCACTCTTCGCAAGATAGTCCTCTTTTTCAGGCATAACCGACGGGCCGTTATTGACTTCGGACAGCCGCTTGACCTGAAGGCCTTTATCGAAGCCCGAAAACCGGGTGAAACCCTGGAGGGCTCCGTTTCTGTCATACGGAGAGAGTTGATCAATCGTATTGATCAACAAAAACGAATTATCCTCGGTCCTGTCATGAAATCCAGGCAGCAGGTAAAAGAGATAGTCCTTACTGATCCCGAAGTTGATCAAACCATCAAAGAAATGAGTGCGGGGAAAAGAAAGTCACTGAAAAAATACCGCAAGAAAGCATCAGAGTATTTTGACGAAATTGCCGCGGACTACAACTTTGCGTATATCCAGTTTTTCCAGATCGCCCTGCGCTGGTTCTGGAAGAAACTGTTTGAAGGCATTGATGTCCGTGACAATGAAATAAGCGCCTTAAGGGAATCCGCCCGCAAGGGAGTCCTCATCTATGTTCCCTCCCACAAGAGTCACATCGACTACCTGGTTCTCAACTATATCCTCCTTGAGCACCATATGCATGTACCCAGGGTGGCTGCGGGAAAAAACCTTGCCTTCTGGCCCATGGGACACATGTTTCGAAAATCAGGAGCGTTTTTTATCAGGCGGACCTTCCAGGGAGCGCGGCTCTATGCAAAAATCTTCTCGCGGTATATCAAGGCCCTTCTGGCGGAAAACCATCCCCTTGAGTTTTTCATTGAAGGCGGACGAAGCCGGAGCGGAAAACTGATCCTGCCCAAAGTGGGCTTCCTTTCCATCCTCATGGATGCATTTCGCGAAGGATACTGTGAAGACCTCTTCTTTGTTCCCGTATCCATCAATTATGACAGGATTCTTGAAGAAAAATCCTACATCCGTGAATTGTCAGGCCAGAAGAAGGAAAAGGAGACATTCCGTCAGATGGTTAAGGCGAGGCAGTTTCTCAAGAAGAAATATGGAAAAATTTACATTCGTTATGCCCCGGCCATTTCACTCAGGGAGTATTTGCAGTTCGTCGCCAGCCCGGAACAGCCGCTCCACAGGGAATTGGGGCTCGATATCATCCGTTCCATCAACCGGGTTTCACTTGTCACTCCCATTTCTCTCGTGGCCGCCGCCATTCTGGCTAGGCATGGAAAGAGATTTACGCAACTCCAGCTCACGGAAACAGCAACCATTATTCTTGATGCACTGGAGCGCCGGAACGTTCCCGTTGCCCCCACCCTCTCCGATCCCAAAAATGCCATCCAGGATGCTCTTACCATCCTTGTACAATGGAAAGTCCTCACCATGGTGGAGGCCACCGGGCCGGAGGAACAGGCGTATTACAACGCCGATGAGGAAAAAAAAATGGAACTGGCCTACTACAAGAACAGCATCATCCATTTTCTTGTGCCCAGGTCCTTTGTGGCTATTTCCTTACTCGCAGCAAAAGAAAACGTACTTTCGAAAGGTGAGATCGTTCGTGAATATGATTTCCTCAGAAATCTTTTCAGGAAAGAATTCGTCCTTGAAAAAAATCAGCAGACGGAAGCGGGAGCAACTTCTGTCCTGCAGGAATTTTGCGATGAGGGCCTCATCATCCCCGGTGAGGACGGGGCCTCATTCACCATCACCCGCCTGGGTCTTGACCGGTTGCCCCTATGGAGCAACCAGATCAAGGGCTTTGTTGAATCCTACTGGGTTTCCGGAAGAGCCCTACTCGAGGAAACAGGGAAGCGGGCAAAAAAAACGGAGCGTCTGAAAAATATGAAAAACCTGGGCCTCAAATACCGGAAA
>QMLQ01000321.1 GCA_003646815.1 Deltaproteobacteria bacterium
ATACAGCATCCCAGGGATACGGTACGCCATTTTTCATTGAAAAAACAGGTAGCTGTGGTATTATCGGCATAATACTCATTCCATAAGTAGGAAAGTCGGGCTAGAGGAAATCCTTGGAGCCATCAGAATTTGCACTTGGCAACTGCTCAATTTCTCTCCGCAAAGCGGATACAGTATTTGGTCCGGCTTCCGGCCGGGGCAAATGATCTTGTAAATCTTGTAGATCCTGTCTGAGATGTCGTTTTTGCTTCTGCTTTATCTGAAATGAGGAAGAATTTGTAAATCTGGAGTTTGAGGAATTCCAGGAGCAATTCATGGAGACCTGCTTTTTCGCTTGATGCTTCAATATACAGTTTTGTCGGGTGCGCCTGAAGGAAAGATTCAAAGCTTGCCAGGGTGCGCCGGGTGTGGTGCAGGGCCGTCACCAGGAGCAAGCTCTTGTATCCCCGGTGTACCGCAAAGGAAGATACTGTCTTTGCCTCTGAATAAGTGCCGAAAAAACCTTTCTTGATATTTACAAGCTGGATACTCCGCTCCGGGATTCCGAGTCTTTCCAATTGGCGGATTGACCATTCATCATTTGCGAGGTTTCTTCCCAATTGTGGATTATACTCGGTTATGCCCGGCCTGTGGGGGATCAGAATTTTTTTGCACCTCCCCTGGCGGTACAGTGAAGCTATTTTTTTGAATTTCAGGAGAAGGCTCGGTGGTGAACTGCCAAGCACATAAGCAGTATCACAGGTTGTTCCTGGAGGGACATTTTCCATACGGGTTAATTGGTTCATCAGGTATTGCTTGAGTTCTGTTTTGCTTCCATAGGCAATCATTACCACAAGTAGGACTGCTAATATGAGGAAGGCTCCTAAAAGGGGCCACAACTTTCTTTTTGGGTTATAGACAGGATTTACAGGATTGACCGGATTTCTTGCCTGCTTGCCGGAGGCAACCAGGCAAACAGCCATCACCTGTGGCGAGAGGTGCCTTTCTGTTAGGGGGAAATCTATTGGCACACTAGATGTTGATGTTGAGGACAGACGTGCTCCACTCCGCGAAGCGGATGCAGTATTTGGCTCGGCTTCCGGCCGGGACAAATGATCTTGTAAATCCTGTAGATCCTGTCCAACATACTTTTTTCCATCAGCGTCTTGAGGGTTGCCAAAAGAGGGCACGCTCGCCTTTTAGGAATTTCCACCACGCAAGCAGGATACCAGCGTTGACAGCGACGAAGTAGTAGGGAAGCTTTAAATAATTTCGAATTTTCAATTTTGAATTTTGAATAGTGGCTGGGGCGTCCGTTGAGTCTGTTGGGTCAAAAAAACTGGATGGCGGGGCAACTATATGGTGTGACTGCCCGCCGAAATGGTAGAGCCCTGCCATGGCGTAGAAAACAAGTTGGAGAATGAATAGACCCAGATAAAAATGGGATGAAAAAGCCAAGGCTGCGTTGGCAATAAATGCCAGGACGAGGAAAAATGGGACCAGCCAGCGGCAAAGCTTATGGCTGAGAAGCTGCCACGAAAAAAGGCCGTATTGAAAAGGATTGAGGAGGGACAGGTTGCGCATCAAAACGGAGACCCCTCTGAGTACGGTCCTTACTTTTCGGTCGAACTCCCTTTTTTCATCGGCTAAATTCTTGTAGTAACCGACCGTGTTCGCATCGGAAATGCCATGCAGGCCTATTTTGACAGAATTGAGTAGTGTATTAAAATCGCTCTGGAGATCATCAGCCCAGTTCTGACAGACTTCTTTCCTAGCCGCAAAAAAGGAACCGCTCAGGCCGACAAGGGTATTGACCCTGGATTCCAGTTTCCTTAGAAACATCTCGTAACGGACATACGCCCCTTCCCCGCTGACAGAGCCATCGGGGTTCATGAACTTATCCACGCTGCTCACGCAGCCTACAGTCTTATCAGTAAAATTGGCCACGATGTTTGTTAGTGCATCGGGTTTAATGATAGTGGCCACGTCACTGAATACGAGGATATCTCCGGTTGCCTGCTCCACCGCAAGTTTCTGGGCGTGCTCCTTTCCCTTCCTCACAGGCGACCTTACCAGTTTCACGCCTTGGCTTTCATAGGCTTTTGCGATTTCATCGGTTTTATCGGTCGAGCAATCAGAGGCAATTATAATTTCAAGTTTGTCTCTGGGATAGTCCTGCTGCAATGAGTTTTCGATCTTTTCGCGAATTCTCTTTTCTTCATTGTATGCGGTGATGATGAAGGAGAGAGAGGGTAATTTTGAATTTTGAATTTTGAATTTTGAATTATCCGATTCCGTTGGGTTATTGGTACGCCGCACTAGTGACAAGCCCAACAGGCACAGGGGATAGCCAAAGTAGGCGTAGAAGATCATGAAAATTGAGAACCAAAAAACATAAATCATGACTCACCGCAGAGGACGCAAAGAGCGCAGAGTTTTAGGACACAGATATACACAGATACTGCCTCTTTTTGTTAACACCCTTAAAAAACATTGCAAAAGAATGGCTAAAGATCTTTTTCTTTATTAATCCCTAAAATCTGTGTTCATCTGTGTCCTATTGGTTTTTTTCAGCTTCTGCGTTGGTACGCAGTCATTACCTTTTCGGCAATTTCCTTTGCTAGATTTTCACTAATTCCTTTATGAGTTGGGAGTGTAATCAGTTTACTTGCGATTTCGAATGCTCCGGGAGTAGAAGCCTTTTGATCGACAAGGTAAGGCTTGATTGTCTCCTCATCGGTAATTGCCTTTGGATACATCCGCCTGACACCAAGTCTTTTGAGTTCTTTTGCTATTTGAATAAGACCCGCCATCAAAGGAAATCTGGTGTAGACAGGTTTTGACTCATCTGGAACCGGGATGCCACGCCCATCGTCAAATGCTTCTTCGTATGTCTTTGCAATATGACGTCGGTGTGTATTTAGCTCATCCAGGACGGCCATGGATTTTCCCCCAAGTTTTTTCATTACAAGAGGCATAGCTGAAACATCAAAACCAGGGTCAAAGATGGTCTCACCCAGACCCAGGGGGAGCATTTCCGGTATCCAGTAAAGCGAGGTTTTTGACATTACCTGTGAGACAGCCGTGGACATTAGCGAGGCATAGCCTTTGTTTCCTGGTTTCAAATCGAGCCCTGAAAGCACACCCGTATCTTTTCCAACTAATGCCCCTCCATATCCCAAGGGAAGGGGTTTCCCGCGTCCAAAGCTGTAAAATCCGAAATCACCCATTGTCCCAAAAGGCCGTCCGTTCAATATGCCACCGAGGCCCTGTGCTGCATCCTCTATGAGGTATGCACCTGTGTCTTGCGCTATTTCCTTCAAGCCGTCAATGGGTGTG
>QMLQ01000322.1 GCA_003646815.1 Deltaproteobacteria bacterium
ATGCAGACTGCCTGCGGAAGGCTGTACGCTGATCCCCACTTTGACAGCGACGGAGCGACCGAGATATTCGTACGCACCGTCGGCGGTGGGTGTGAGGCGAACGCGAAGGCCCTGGGTGTCCTCTGCTCGATGATCTTGAGGGCCGGGGTTTCGCCGAAAACCCTGATTCGCAAGCTCAAGGGCATCCATTGTCCTGCCTGCACCAAGGCCATCAGTGCGGGAAAGAATGTCGAGGTGGTATCCTGTGCCGCCGGCATTGGCAAATCTCTCGAAATCGCCCTGGAAAACGGGGATGAATTTGCGAGGATTGCAAGGCAGGTGGGAGAGCTGGACCAAAAATTCGGCAAGAAGCCGAAAAAGAAGGCAAGAAGGTGTCCCGACTGTGGGGCCACCATCTACCAGGCCGACGGGTGCGTGATCTGCAGCAACCCTGAATGCGGCTGGTCAAAGTGCTAAGGAGAAAGAATGTCCGTCAGAAGGACAATGTTTTTTCATGGAGCCTGGAGCTTTTTGCCCTGTCACATCCATGACAGGGTGCTCCGGGCTTTTTTTTACCAGAAACCTGTCTTATGGCACAGGGCATACTGTATTATCTCTGCGGGAGATGCGCCCCTGGAAGTGCTGAAAAGATATATAAAAAATCAGGGAAAAGACTGCGGCTAACTCCACCCTGCTAAGGCGAAGATGGAGAATGCGCCGCCAGAGTTTTTTGTTCAGGAGCCAGATCCTTTCCAATCTCCCTCCACTAATTTCAGCCAATTGATGGTGGTAAAGTCTTTATCGGCAGTCGCAATATAAGTAAGGTTCAACCTCTTCATCAAACACAGACTCAGGGCATCATTGCCGAAAAGACCAAACTCGCGGGAATAATGTGTTGACTTCCATAGGTCCCTCTGGGTTGGCTCCACCACACTGAAGATGGAGAAAAAGTCCTCCAACTGCGCCCAATCTACCGAGTGAGCAACCTTTTTAGCAAGTTCCTGATCCTTTCTGAGTTTGACATACGCCTTGGCTTGTATGCCAAAATGTTCGCGTGCCGTCCATAGGAACACCTTAAACAATACCTCGTCCAGCACCCTGAGAGAGGTCACCAATCTAAGGCGGTTCTTTTCGCCCAGAGAAAGCAGGTCGGTGGCATCGTCGCTCTGGCCGAAAAGGTGGTAAAGGATTATATTGGAATCCACGAAAATACTTCGGTTAAAAAGCATAGAAAATTTCTTTGTCATTGATGAAGTCCTGTACTTCCTTTGGTTTGCCGCTGAGCATCCCCTTGCTTTGCTCAACCTTAGACCTTTGATTGCTTTTCATGTAAATTTCGAAAGCCCGCTTTTGGATTTCTTTATAGGTTGTCTTGTTATTGGTAGAAGTAAGTTCCATAATCGCTTGCCTGATGAAAGGTTTCAGCCAGCCCGGGGTTCGCACCTTCCTTTCACGGCCGATCCTATTGTGGGCAGGCCTGACTGGTAGACCCATCTCCTCCTTGACCACAGCGATATAGCATGTCTTGATCGTGTTTGGCGATTTCATGTTGCACCTCCTTTCCTCCCTCATGATCGAATCAATACCATATTAGAGTCAATAATAATGATTGTCAAGTCATCATGCCTCTTTTTACCAAGCTCTTTTCGATTCTGACCGACCGAAGGAAAGCAAAAAAATATTTCAATGTAATTCCTGAGAGTTGCCGTTCTCTGCCAATTTCCCCCAAAAGTTTTTTCCTCTGAAACGGCAAAAAAATCAGCAAACTTTCTATAAGTATTTATAGAGGGGAAAAACGCCGGAGGAAATCACATGTTCTTGGCAGCGATCAAAAGACGGCTGCACCGGCCCAGGGAGCGGGAGATCCCGCTTGAGCGGCTGGCCAGGCTGTGGATTGAGGATGACCCGGAAGCAATGCCGAATCAAAGGAGTAATCAGAAATTGACAAGGACCTGGACAAACAAAGATATCAACAGCTTTTACTCTCAATACGTGGAGCCTGTTCTCCCGCCATCGGACCCGGCTCGTCCGGCCGTCCAGCGTCTCTTGACCATCCTTGACGAACACGGCGATTGTCCTTCCGCGATACCGGCATCGGAATCCCTTGCCCGTGTAATGCACGAAGGCCCGAAAGAAGAGCACATATTCGCCGAGATCTCCCTGCGGGAGTATGCGCTGGAGGTGGCCCGGATAGCCCTTGACATGATCAGGAAAGGCCATTCCGACTATGAAATGATAGCGGGCAAGATTCTGATCATCGCCCTGGGCCACCAGATCGGCATGATCTCCGACGCGGACATCTTCGGCGGGGTGTCATCCAAGAGCGTATTGGTGCTCGACCCAGTGATCCAGGACCTTTCGTACCGGGAAAGCATCGTAAACGCCATCCGGACATTCAGGAGTAATCATCTCAAAACGGCTGAAGCCAAGATCCTCAGGGCCGCAAGTTCCGCGGCAAGAAAAAACGAGTACGAGAGGACCAAGGTCTTTTCCAAGGTCTGGAGGCAGTCCCCGGTGGACATCGGCAAAATCAAGGCCGCTATTGAACCTGAAGCAAACCGGGAGGAAGCCTGACGTTGACACGGAAAACCTTCTTTTCCGCGCTGATTATTCTGTTTGTCTTTCCCGGCTGCTCCCTCATCCACAAGGTCTTCCGGAACCAGGAGGCCCCTGCATCCCAAAAACAGGTTATTCGCAAACCCATCCTACACCAGCGATTCAATACCGGAGGCCCTCCCGCAAAGACGGTCAAACGTCGTCACACCTATGTCTATGAGACGGTTCATTCGGCGGGGACGCAGCAATTTGTCATCACGGACATGCCGGTTCTCGTAAAGCCGCCTGAAAGGGCTGTCAAGGTCAGGATCGGCATCCAGGCATCGCCCACGGCCACGCACAAACCCATAATGCCCATGCACAAAAAAATGGCGGACAAACCGGGGAGCCGCCTGAGAGGTGGAGAGTCCAAGCGAAACGCGGACAAAAAGGAAAAGCCAGCCACGCAATCCGTAATGAAGACCCCTAAAATTGTACGTGTCTTGTTCGACCTGGATTCCTGCAAAATAAGCCAGGATGCTTCCCGAAAACTCCGAAGCTTCGTCAAGTATTACATCCGCCTTTTGAAAGACATGCTTGAGTCGGGAGTTGAAACTCAGCACTCGCGACTCGGGACTCACGACTTATTTGTAGACGTCACGGGCTACACCTGCTGGCTCGGTCCCAAAAAATATAACCAATCGCTTGCCCTGAAACGGGCGAAAGCCGTGGCTCTTCGCCTCAAAAAGGCAGGCGTAACTATCCGGTCGGTATCCGGGAAAGGA
>QMLQ01000323.1 GCA_003646815.1 Deltaproteobacteria bacterium
CGGCTTAAGAGTTGCTGCTTTCCGTGGCGTGCTTGACAAATCCCGCCGGAGTCCGCTAATTTCGAAAACTGAACCTGCTGATCATTTGGAGCTCAAGGGATTTTTTCCGGAGTAGCCGATAAGTTCAAACAGAGCGGTTCAAACTGCTTCGGGAAACTGCTGCTATTATTTTCTTGATTAATCAGGGGGAATTTATTAAATAATCCAGGCTTATTTTTCGTTTCCCTTTATCTCCGGCTCTGGCTGGAGGACTATTCATTTTTTATAGGAGTTTTTCAAAATGCCTCGAGGGAAAGTCAAATGGTTTAATGACTCGAAGGGTTTCGGCTTTATTGAGCAGGAGGATGGAGCTGACATCTTCGTTCACTACACCGCTATTCAGATGGACGGTTTCAAGACCCTTTCCGAGAACCAAGAGGTTGACTTTGAAGTGGTTGATGGGCCGCGGGGACCCCAGGCTGCCAATGTCAAACCAGTTGAGGAGTGAGATCAAGACTTTTTGAATTTATAAAACTATTCCCGGGTATGTTCGCAAGCCAGCTCTTGCGGAACTTGGGCACAAGCAGCACTTGTCAAAAATCGAGTCAAGTACAAAGTTTTTGCTTTTTGCCCCATTTGGAGTTTTTCCACCCGATTTCGGCACACCACCTGAACCGAAGTTCACGCCGGCCTGAAGTTCTAGGATCCTTATCTTTATGGAACTTATAGGCTTTTAGAGTGCCTTTCCCCCACTGGTATGGAATTTGAATCTATACCAAAACAGGTGCTTTTTTGTGCCTGTGCGGGTTGAGGCGTCCATCCAAGGTTGTTCTCATTCACAAAAGGAGTGAGGTTTTTATGATCGAACTTCAAGGGGTGAACAAGTTTTTCGGCGCCGTTCAGGTTCTTCAAAACATCTCTTTCAAGGTCAACAAAGGTGAGATCGTGGGTTTTCTCGGTCCTAACGGGGCGGGAAAGACCACCACCATGCGCATTCTCAACGGTTTCATGCCTGCCACCTCGGGTAAGGCGATTGTTGCGGGCTACTCGGTGGATGAGCATCCCCTTGAGGTCAAACGCCGCATCGGCTACCTGCCTGAAAATGTCTCGCTTTACAATGATATGACAGTGAAGGAATACCTCTGGTTTGTGGCTGAGGCCAAACAGGTACCCCGCTCCAAGCGGGCCGCCAGTGTGGCCCGCACCTGCAGTCAGTGCGGCATCGAGGATGTCTCCAACCGCCTGATAGGCAGCCTGTCGAAAGGTTATAAGCAGCGCGTGGGACTGGCCCAGGCCATAATAAACGAGCCGGAAGTGTTGATAATGGATGAGCCGACCACGGGGCTTGATCCGGCCCAGATCATCGAGATCCGTGAACTGATCAAGTCATTCGCCGGAGAACACACCATCATCCTCAGCACCCACATCCTGCAGGAGGTGAGCGCAATCTGCGAGCGGGTGATCATCATCAACGACGGACGGATCGTGGCTGAGGACTCTCTGGATAACCTCACCAGAAGTTCCGCCAAGGGGGGAAGTTTGATGATCCGCATCCAGGGCGATGCCGCCGCACTCAAACAAAAGCTCGCCTCTCTGGCCGGGGTGGTCTCGGTACGCGATGCGGGAAAGCCCGATGAAGAGGGAGTGACCGACCTGATTCTGGCTGCAGATAAAGACAGCGACATCCGCCGTGCAGTGGCTGAAACAGTTGTCGGCTCCGGGTGCGGACTACTGGAGCTCAGACCTATCCGCCTGAGCCTGGAAGAGATCTTTATCCAGACCATTACCAAAAACACCTAGGAGAAGGTAAAAGATGAATTTCTGGCCGGTATACAAGAAAGAAATCCGCAGCTATTTCACTTCTCCCATCGCCTATGTGGTGATGCTCTTTTTCCTTCTTTTGACCGGTATCTTCTTCATGGTCTTCATGAACGACTTCAACTTCGCTTCGATGAACCAGTCACCCTACGGGGGATACAACCTTAACATCACTTACCGGGTGGTGCGGCCGCTGCTTGGCAATATGAGTGTGATCCTGCTTTTTGTAATACCCCTGATCACCATGAAACCTTTCGCCGAGGAGCGGAAAACCGGCACCATCGAGCTCCTGTTCACCTACCCCTTGAGCGATCTGGACCTGGTGCTGGGCAAATTCCTGGCCGCCTTCACCCTTTTTCTGGTGATGCTTTTCTTGACCCTTGTTTATCCGCTGTTCATGTTCATCTATTCATCCCCCGAGACCGGCACACTGGCCAGCGGTTACCTGGGATTGGTGCTGCTGGCAGCTTCCTTTATGTCTCTGGGGCTGTTTATTTCCTCGCTCACTGAAAACCAGATCATTGCTGCGATTGCTACTTTCGGCATGCTGCTGATATTTTGGATCGTGCAGTGGGTAGGCCATAATGAGCTTCTGCAGTATCTTTCGCTTCTGGAACACTTCGACAATTTCTCCGAGGGGATCATTGATACGCGCGATGTTTTCTATTATCTGAGTTTTATGGTGCTGTGGCTCTTTATGACCCTGCGGGTGCTTGAATCCAAAAAGTGGAGGAGCTAGCTCAAATGGCAGCCAGATTTTTCATTTTCCTCGTACTGGGAGTGATGCTGCTCATTGTCGGCTATATCATGCAGAATGTCGAGGCTGGCCACGGCCTGTGGTCGGCAGTGTTCTATATTCTCGGTGTGGGTTTGTTGGTTTTTTACATCTATAAAAACAGCAAAGACCTGATAGCTCTCACTCAGCGGCGCTCTGCCCGTTACGGGGCTATATCGGTTGTTTCAATCCTGGCTTTTATCGGGATCATTGTCATAGCAACTCTTTTCAGCCAGCGCCATCACTATCGCTGGGACCTCACCAAGAACAAGACCCATTCCCTCGCCCTGCAAAGCCGTCAACAGCTGGAGCGCCTGGACCAGGACACACTCGATCTGTATGTTTACGCTTTCTACCGGGGAGAGAACGATCTGCGAAGCAAGCAAGCACTGGTGGACCTGCTGGAGACCTACGCCTACCACAGCGACCGTTTCAAGTACGAGCTGGTGGATATAGACCGGAATCCGCTGCTTGCCATGCAACTGGGGATCAGCAGTACCAGCACTATTATCCTGAAATACGGTGAGAAAGAGGAAAAGATCTACTCCGACCAGGAAGCCAAGATCACCAATGCCATTGCCAACCTCCTCAAGGGTGAACAGTCCGGTGAGCGCGGTGCTGTCTACTTTGTCACCGGGCACGGGGAACCTGCGCTGGATTTCAGTGAAACCTACAACTACGGCCGTGCCAAGGAGACGATCGAGGAC
>QMLQ01000324.1 GCA_003646815.1 Deltaproteobacteria bacterium
ATGCACGATTTCGAGAAAATTCGTGATTTCAACAGACCCGGGGGCTCATACGCCTGATGCGGATTGTGACGGCACGATTGTGGAAAAACAATATGGCCGGTAGGCGCTACCTTATTTCCGCGCACGATCTTGACCTGAACGATCAGGAGACACGGGCCGAGGTGGACCAGATTAATAACACCCTGGGGAATGCCATCGCCCACGACATCGCCTCGGACGGAACAGCAGTGGCCGAAATAATGGACGCAAACCTGGGAGACACGGATGCGACGGATGCATGTAAACTCTTGCTCATTTCCTCCTTAGCCAATGTCCCCAATGCCGTGCTTGGGCTGTCCATCCCGGAACTCATTGCATACCTGTGTGAACCCGAGCGGGATCTCTCGCGCCTCAAGGCGGATGTGCTCGAAAAGGTGGCCACGGCGGCATGGTATCTTCACAGCACTCGTGACGGCAAGCTTTATTTCAGAAATGTCCAGAACCTCAACGCCAAGCTCGAATCTCTGGTAAAGTCCTATATCCCGGAGCAGGCCATAAAGGAACTTCGGGACCACCTACAAAAACTTTTTCAGCCGGTAACCGAATGGTGCTACCAGAAAGTTCAAGTCCTGCCCGGTATTGATGAGATTGAGCTGGAGCAAGACAAAGTGACCCTGGTTATCACTGAACCTCACCCCGGGGCCGGGCTCCGGCCGGAGCTTCAGGATTTTTTTCAACAGGCCACGTGGAAGAACCGTATCGCCTTCCTCACCGGTGCCAAAAATACCTACGATATGCTCATTGATGTTGGAAAAAGACTGAAGGCCATTCAACACATCCTGAAAGAACTTGAATCCGACCAAGTACCCGACTCTGATCCACAGATGGTTCAGGCCATCGAGCTTCAGGACCGTATCAAACAGAATTTTCATTCGGCCGTTCGGGAGACTTTTACGATGCTCTGGTACCCGATAGAATCGGGACTCACTGACGCTGATCTCCTTATGAGATTTGAAGGGAACAGATACAACGGAGAACAACAGATCATAGACATCCTCAAGGAAAAGATGAAATTTACCGAGGAGATATCAGGAAAGACGTTCCGGAAGAAGTGTGAACAACGCCTATTTACCCAGCAGTCCATGCCCTGGAAAGAGATCAAACGCAGGGCCGCGACCAATCCCAAATGGCAGTGGCACCGGCCGGATGCCCTTGATCGGTTGAGAGAGGAATGCCTCCATCGTGATGTATGGCGCGAGGAAGGGGGCTTTGTGGACAAAGGACCTTTCCCCCAGCCCAAAACAAGTGTGCTCATCAAAGAACAACACCGTAATGACGACACCGGGGAAGTGACCTTGCGCATCACCCCGGTTCATGGGGATACCATCTACTGGGAGGTTGGCGCATCTGCTACCACTGCATCCGCCAAATTGGAAGGCCCCACCCTTTTGACGAAAGAGCTTGCGATTTCACTTCTTGCCGTTGATTCCACCGGGGTTCACGAGCCGGGAGATCCGATCACCTGGAATAACCGGCTGACCCTCAAATACAGAATTTACCAGAGCGGCGATGACAAAAAATTGGAGCTGAGGGCCGCGCCTCCCGCCACTATTCGCTATACTACCGACGGCTCGGATCCCAGGGTCGTAGGAGCCACGTACGAGGGGCCTTTTACCGTACCCGAAGGCTCACCAGTTGTACTTGCCTATGCTGAAAGGGACGGCATTGAATCGGAAATAGAACGTATTCCCATCAACTGGGAGAGGCCTGAAGAGGTCAAGGTCGATCCGGCCGTTCCAGCCTTGTGGAAACGAAGGCAGCAAACGGAGAGCACCAAGGAATCCTATGAGTTCCTGGAACGGACCAAGAAGTATCATGCCCGGGCTGCCGGGCTCACCATAACTATCGGCGGCGAAGGGGGCGTGAAGGAATGGATTGAACTGACCACCTATGAAGACAAGCAGGTTGCCCCCCACCTTATTGAAGAATGCCTGCAATCGCTTCGAAAGATACAGACCGAGGGCCAGGTGAAAATGGAGGCCAAATCCCTCTCTTTTGATAGCGGCCAAGATCTGCTTGACTGGGTGGAGGAGATAAGGTCGGAGTTACGCCCTGGTGAAATAAGTCAGTAATTTTGTTATGTCAAAGAAAAACACCAAACCAGATGTCCTCCTGTCTCGATCGTTCGGCTTTGACCCGGCCGAGAGCCGGCACCATTTCGTAGTGCATATCCCGCGGGGCGGGCTCCAGGAGATCAAAATCAGCGAACATTTTACATGGGATGAAGTCAACGGCTCAAGTCCCATGACCCTCGGGACGCGCACGGACGGCCAAATCCGCGTCATCCTGGCAAGGCCCAAATGGGATGCCATTGCAGACGAGGTGCGCGCGGAGTTCAACCTGCGGCTCAAGCGGATGGGCAGGCGGGCGGGCGCCTGGCGTGTAGGCCAGAATCCCGTACGCCGGGAAATGGGGAAAGAGCTGGTCCTTCTCCTCTGGGCCATTGAGGACGCGGACCCTTCGCTCATTCCCAACGCGATGGCCAACTGGAAGGGTCTTTTCCCCGAGGAGCGATGGTGGCTGTATACCCAGACCGCTGCGGCCACGGGCCATGGCGTGCGTGATCGGGGCAAGGGGTGGCGAAGGGCCGTGCGGTTTGCATTGACCGAAAACCCGGTGACAGCGCGCCGGTCCGATGAACCAATTGTGCCGGAGTTTTTCAAAGTGGCAGACCAGCACTCCCTTTTCGAGGGGAGAGCGATTTCAAGTAACGGAAGACCAAAGAAGGAAGACAATGATACGCAAGGTTGAATCAACCAATATTCCAGAGCCTGAACCGCCCCTGGCCTGGGCCCCGTGCTTCATGGAACACCAATTTCCCGTGGCCAAGGTCTCCATGGAGAGCTACAAGGAGCGTAAAGCAGTAGCAGGCCAGACCCTCACAGGCTTAGGCAAATGGTGGGGCCGAAAGCCCCTGGTCATGGTGCGGGCGGCCCTCTTAGGACTTCTGCTGCCGGCAACAGCGAATCCAGTCAGGGATCGGGAGATCTTTTTGAAGCTGATGACCATGGATCCCGAAGGGCTCCGGCAACGGAAGGACAAGCCCATCCCGAAAAGCCAGCTTATTGATGAGTTGGCCAAGATGCCGCCCAGTGTCCGGGAACGCTTTCTTGATACTGGGGCGCCGAAAAACATACCCCTGTTACGCTCGGACCTATCCCGCCAGGAAAAAGTTGAGCTTCAGCGTCTCGTCTTTGAGCGCATGCCCTACTCCGAAAAATTACGCTACTGC
>QMLQ01000325.1 GCA_003646815.1 Deltaproteobacteria bacterium
GGAACTCCTGGCAGAAATTGAAAAGCTTTCCGGTTCATTCGACGAGGCAACCTTTTTTAAACTTGCAGGTATGGCGGGCCTGACCGGGACCGAGTTGCCCGAGCGGATGGAAATAATAAACCAGATAATGGAAGTCCTGCCCTATGATATGTCGGAATGGTTGTTGATAGAATTTCTCAACAATCTCATGGCGCAGGGGTAAGAGTGGGCTTTGACATTTGTCATTTCCGGTTTATCCGTGTTTGAGTGCTATTTATAGCGCTTATACACATCGCACCCGCGCTTGAATCCCAGGTCACAGGCCCTTTTGGCGTCTTTCAGGGCAGGTTCCAGTTTTCCTTTTTTGTGATACGCCAATGCGCGCTCATAAAAGGCCCAGCCATCCTTCGGGTTGGAACGGATATATCGGTCCAGGGCCTTGATGGCCTCGTCGTACTTACCCATCTCGTAATATGCCCATCCCAAGGATCGATGGGCTTTCGTATATGCGGGGTTGAGCCGCAGCACCCGGTGCATGTCTTTGATGGTTCTTGGATACTCCTTTCTGAGACCAAACAACTGGCCTCGCCAGTAATACGCTTCATATCTCCCTGGATCAGATCGGACTGCCAGCGTGTACTCCTTGATCGCTGCATTATATTTCTTGGCCCGGTAATACCCATGTCCCCGGGACAGGTGTTCCTGATACGCAGTATTTTGGCGTCCCTTCTTGAGGTGAGCTTTCCTGGCCGACCGGGTATGCTTCCCTTCAAAAAAGCCTGTCAACCGTGAAATGGAACGTAGGGGCCGAAAAACCGAATCTCGGTCAATGTTCCTGATGCCCAGGAATGAGACAACAACCAGGGCTACAATCGCCGCAAGAAGGACCAATATGGCAGCATAATCTCGCCTGCCCTGCTCCGCTTGGGGCTCCGGGCCCTCGATTTGATCATCGGATACGGTTGGAGCATCAGTATCGGCTGGGGTCTCCACCTCTTCAGTATTGCTGGAATCTTCAGGCAAAGGGGGCTCAGAGGGTCCTGGAGCGGCATGCCCTTGGGGTTCACTTTCATGAAAGGCAAAGGAGGCGTCTTTTTCTTCCGGGTCTTTGTTCTGTGAAGGATCTTTTTGAATGGGGAAAACCCTGCCACAAGACTTACAGCGGGCCTTCCGCACCGTCCCTGACAATTGTTCATCACGAATCTGGTACACTTTCCCACAAGCCGGACAGACGATTTCCATGTGAAACGCCCTCCCTTTTTTAATTGATCATTGTAATCTGTTCAGCCTGAAGGGTCAAGGCCGTCTCCCTTCGCCGTTCCATTCCTTCCCCAAAAAGAAAGGTTAACAAGCGTCACAAAAACTGGTAAGTTATAAAATTTTGTACCGTCTTCAGCCAAGAAAAAAAGGGAGAATAAAGCACGGTGAGCAGCATTACGAGAATTGAGATACCGATCCCGTTTCCGATCAAATCCGTCAACATGTATTTTATTGATGACTCGATCCCCACCCTGATTGACGCCGGGTTTCATACAGAAGAAGGCCTGAATCTGGTGAAAAAAGCGTTGGAGGAAAAAGGGGCACATTTTCCAGATATCAAACGTGTACTCCTGACCCATGGGCACCTGGATCATGTGGGTTTGGCCGGGAAAATCCAGGAATCCAGCGGGGCGGAGATCTTTATCCATCCCCGGGACCGGGACAAATGCATCTGGAACATCGAAACCTATGCTGAAAAGAAAAAGGCGCCCTTTCTCCGATTCTTTCAGGAAGGCGGTCTTCCCGAAAATGTCATCAAAACCATTGCAGAACAGATGGACGTCAGGTTCAAGTCCTTTTTCCCGGGGGACTTTAACGTGATGGAACTGCACGGGGGCGACCATATCGCCTTTGACGATTTCACATTGGAAGTCATTCCTTGTCCCGGGCATACCCGTGGATCCGTCTGTTTCTTTGACCGGGAAAACAGGCGGTTTTTCTCGGGTGATCATCTCCTTGAAAAAATCACTTCTAACCCGGTGGTCGAACTGGAAAACAGGGAAAACGGCACTGGATATAAGAGCCTGTCACGTTACCTCGAATCCCTCGATCTGACTGAAAGGCTGGACATCAAAGAGGTCCTGCCCGGTCATGGAGTACTTTTCCAGGAATACCGAAAACGAATCAGGGAAATCAAGAAACACCACCGCACAAGGCAAGAGGAGATCCTCCGGGTAGTCCAGTCCCATTCAGATGGAAACGGAGGAATGAATCTTTTCACTATCACCATGCGCGTTTTTCCGGAACTCAGGGCATGGGATATTTTCCTGGGCATGTCCGAGACCGTGGGGCATCTCGAAATTCTCGAAGAAAAGGGGTTCATCTCTTCCAGCATGGTCAATGAACAGCGGCTCTACCGGCCGGAGAACTGATTACTACGGAGAAAGGAGGCTCAATGCCCTTCGCAAAAATAAACGATATCAATCTCTATTATGAAATACATGGTAACGGAGACCTGATCGTCCTGTTGCATCACGGGTTCGGTTGCACAAAAATGTGGAAAGACATCTATCCCGGCCTCGTTGACAGCGGGTACCGTGTGATGATGTATGACAGGAGAGGATACGGGCAATCTGACCCGGGCACAGATTTTAAAGCGTTCTATGTGAGCGACCGCTTCCGGTCGGAAAGTGTCCGGGAATTGGAATCTCTGCTCAATTATCTCGGGATCGAATCATTCCATGCCATCGGGCAGTGTGAGGGAGGCGTTGTTGCGGTTGACTTTGCTGCAGCCTTTCCCGGCCGCGTCAGATCGGTGACTACATCCAGCACCCAATGCTACAGCACCATGTCCATGGCAGCGTTCAACGAGTCCAAGTTCCCGAATGCATTTCAAGACCTCGAGGCTGACCTGAAAGAAAAGCTCGTTCAATGGCACGGTGAAGAACGTGCTGAACCATTTTTTGACCAGTTCCGCAGATTCGGCGGCGCCTATGGCAAGGAAATCTTTGATCTTCGGCCGGTGCTTCCCCAAGTCGTGTGCCCTGCCCTTGTGCTCTATCCAGACCGGAGCTTTCTGTTTGAGGTTGAACAGGGCGTAGCCTTTTACCGCCATCTGGCCTCGGGAGAGCTTGCCGTGATTCCCAAATGCGGCCATAATACATACGAACACCGGCCCCGTGAATATGTGCACCAGGTACTGGGCTTTCTGGAAAGACACGACTTTTAACCTTACGGACGAATTTGCGCTCAAAACGGGCAGATAATTTCTTCTGAGATGATATGAAATGCCAAATTCCAAAA
>QMLQ01000326.1 GCA_003646815.1 Deltaproteobacteria bacterium
ATTTGACATTTCGTGCGATCTCAGAAGAATTTTTCCGCCCCTTTGACTGCGAGTTTTCTCGTAAGGTACTACACTACCCTTTTGAACATTTTTTCAATTTCGGGATAGGTGAGATACCGGAAGATGGGCCGTCCGTGCGGGCAATTGGAGGGCAAATCCATCTCAAGCAATTGCCGGAGCAAGAGTGACATCTCCTCATGAGTCAGCGAATGCCCCGCCCTGAGCGCGCTGTGACACGCCATGCGCATAAACATGTCGTCTACCTCCCCCTGATCTTGCAACCTGCCCTTTTCCAGGTCGGGGATGAGCTCCGACAGGAAGTCTTCCCACTTTGCCCCGGAAAGCAGGGCGGGTACCTCACGCAAAAGAAATGTGGTGCCGCCGAAGTGCTCCAGTTCAATGCCGAACCGGGAAAGCATGCTCCCTTTTTCAGCGAGAATCTTCGCCTCCTTCACGGGGAAATCCAGTTTTATTGGAACCAGCAATACCTGCGTTTGCACCTTACCCTGTCCAAAATCCCTTCTCATCTTCTCATACACCACCCGCTCGTGAGCAGCATGTTGATCGATCATCAAGAGTCCTTCTCGTGCCTGGCAGAGGATGTAGGTGTTCCCCAAATTTCCTATGATGAGCGGCTCATCTCCTGATGATCTCATCAGGGGTTTCGCCTCCTGTATTGCGGATTGAGAAGCCTGGGAAAAATCCATCTGACCGGGCTCCTGGACAGACAACGGTGGAGACCATGCTCTTCCGGAAAATTCTGTTTCCACAAATGTCTGAAATTGCACTGCCAGGGCCCTTTCGATGGCAGCCACAATCTTGGTGAAAACGAGCCGTCCATCGCGAAACCTGATCTCCTGTTTAGTCGGATGGACATTCACATCCACCCGCGACGGCTCTATTTGTATGAATAGAACCGCCTGGGGATACTGCCCCTTCATAAGACGCCGCCCGTAACCTTCCAATACGGCCCTGGTGATAAAACGGTCTCTGACATTTCTCTGGTTTACATAGACATAGAGGCGATCTCCACGATTTCGAAAAAATTCAGGAGGCGCAAGATAGGCACTGATGTGCATCCCCGGTCCCTTATCCACCGCCTCAAGAAGAGAGGCAGCCACTTCTCTTCCGAAGAGACTGGAAAGGCGCATGACCTTGTCGCCGGCAGCTGGAAAGTGCAGGACTCTTTTCCGATCATCCTCAAGGGTGAATTCCACTTCCGGGAAAGGCAGGGCCCAGCGGGTGACCGTATCAACAATATGGTGCATCTCGGTCCGGGGGCTTTTCAGGAACTTTTTCCGGACAGGGAGATTATAGAAGAGATCTCTCACCAAGATGCTCGTGCCAGGGGGGCAACCCGTTTCGTCAAGAGAAAGCGCTTTTCCCCCGGCAAGTCTGAAAACGTGTCCCACCAGTTCACTTTCGGGTCGGCTGGTGATTACCATTTTGGATACGGAACCAATGCTCGGCAGTGCCTCCCCGCGAAAGCCCATTGTTCTCACGGAGAACAGGTCAGAGACAGACCGGATTTTGCTCGTGGCATGGCGTTCAACGCAGAGGAGTAAATCATCTCTTGACATTCCGGACCCATCATCACTCACCTTGATTTTGCGTTTTCCTCCCCCTTCCACGGAAACCAGAATACGGCGCGCTCCAGCATCAATACTGTTGTCAAGAAGTTCCCGCACCACGGACGCAGGTCGTTCAACCACCTCTCCCGCGGCAATCTGGGATGCTACCTTTTCCCCAAGAATCCTGATATTATTCATTGTTGAGTTCTATCGCACCGATCTGTTTTTTCAGTTTCCGTACTCCACCAAACAAACCCTCACGCCCGCTCACATTGTTCGCTCGGGTAACAGAGAAACCAGAGAGAGCCCCCTTCAAGCGCAACGCAGGAGCCATGGGGTTTTCCGCCGCCACAGTAGATTGCCCGTGAGAAATGCGGGTTAGATTCGGATAAGACATAGTTTTTCCCGTTTAGCAAGCATTTTTTCTTATTCAGTGCCCATTTTATGGGTGGGTAATACTTACCCCTAAATCCTGCAAGCGGTGAGTTTGCCGAAGATGCAAGGCGGCAAAGGCGCAATAGTTTATGCAGGTTTCAGGTTACATCTCCTCAGCAATAGACACGGTCCGGTCTCCCAGCATATTCACATAGCTGCCCAGCTCATTGTCATACCATCCATAGATCACCGCCTGGGTAATGGCAATCCTTCCGAAATGGGAATCGCTTTCCACTGGGGCGGCCTCCCCGTCAAGAGAGCATACCTTTCCCAGGTCTATCTCCACTTCGGCGGTCCTGGTGTGGGTCTCATGTCCTTCGATGAGGGTTGCGCACCGGGGGAGCCCGATTATGTCACTGGAGACATTCTGCTCTTCAGTGTACTGCAAATACCTCCGCTCGTCCTGTGCGGCCGCCTCCCGATAGACGGCGTTGATTTTTTCCCGGCCGATAAATACTCCTGAGGGCTCTTCCTGGAGATTGACCACCAGGATCACCAGGGACCCGGTGGTACCGGGTATCCGCACCGATTCTGCAATAAAGCCGATCCGCTTCATCTCCGGAATCACCAGGGCGAGGGTATTCGCGGCACCCGTCGTGGTAAGGATGATGTTGTTCAGGATACTCCGGTTTTTCCGCAGATCTGTTGCGCCGTTTTTCGGGAGCCGATCCAGGACCTGCTGCGACCCCGTGACCGCGTGAACGGTGGCCATGGAGGCGGTAAGTATCCTCTGAGAACCGAAATAGTCGATCAGCGGTTTGAGCATGTGTGCCAGGCAGGTGGTTGTACAGGAACCATTTGAAACAAGCCGATGCACTCTCGGATCATAGTCATTTTCATTCACTCCCATGACCGTGGTAACGGCATCGTTCGGCATGGGCAGGCTTTTGTCCCGAATCTTGAACGGTGCGGAAACAATAACCTTATGCGCACCGGCTTCCACGTGCCCTCTCAAGGACCCATTGGGATGGTCAGGAGGCAGGGTGGGATCAAGAAATTTTCCTGTGGTATCCACAACCAGGCGCACATCCAGGTCCACCCACGGAATTTCCGCAGGATTTCTTGTTTTCCGCAGGAAATGGATCGTCATGCCATCCACGCGAATCGTGCCTGATTTCTCATCAACATCTTCAATGACATTTTCCGTCTTTCCTCCACTTGTTTATTTCTTCTATGCTGAACACGATTCGCCCTGACATGGCACCCCCGCTCACGCCGATGCCGTGCCCAAGGACCGGAGGGGGCGGAC
>QMLQ01000327.1 GCA_003646815.1 Deltaproteobacteria bacterium
AAGAGTGAAGATACACATCGAAGGTAGGGCCGCAGAGGGCTACGATCCCTCGTGGCTCCGGAACGCCGTTGAGGAACCGCTTGATGAGGCGGACATCGAACGATTGCCGGAAGACAAAACTGAGGAACGGCGGAAAAAAGGGTTTGACTCCTAAGAACCCGTAAATGGGGCAACCGCGCGTAGTTCCCCCGTGCGGGGGCGTGATATGTCTTTTGACACCTTCTGCAATATCTTTTAACAGCAGATTTTCATCGTGGAAGGGCGATTCATTGTACTGGAAACAGAATACTGGGTATGATAATAAGGAGTGGTAGATGATTTGATGGCGGACATCCTGCTAAGGAAAACGCCGGGAGATCTGCAGCCTTCATGGCATAATGACAACCAAAAGTGACCGCATGGGAGAGAAAAATATGGACCTTACGACCTTGAAAAACACACCACCTTGGGAGTGGCCGGAAGGCGCCGACGAAATATTCCTGGAAATCCTTCGTGATGATCAGGCTGATGCATCCGACCGTCTCCTGGCCGCTGAACTGGCACCAGGATGCCGTGCGTGCCGCGTATTCCAGCGATGATGAAGAATGGAGACTGACCGCGGTCTTTTGTATGCGCTTCGTTCGCGGTTTCGAAAAGGAAATAGTCGAATCTCTGGCTACGAAAAATCCCGATATTCGTTATGAGGCGGTAGTCGCAGCCATAGACGCGATAAGCAGTATTCGTCCGGCAGAGGCATCAGAGATGCTCATTGATCTCATCGAGTCACAAGACGAGGATATCGTTGAGGCGGCCCACGAAGCCATGGCCATGGCCGAGGCACTCGAGCATGGAGAGTGGGATGAAGACGATGATGACGAATTCCTCCATTGATAGCTCCGGAATGCCAGGGAAACGCGAATAGCAGGGGTGATGGCAGTGAGTGATATTGTAAAGAGAGCGCCCTTCAATCCCATCAATGCGGCCTTCGGCCACCCTGCCGTTTGCCTCCTTGACTATTTCTAACGTTCCTGTTACCTGATCCTAAGCTGGTGTTTCCAGGCGATTCAGTCCCGAACAATTTCTTGAAAACAGCACCACGGACGATATATGGATACATTTCTCTCAGAAAAAAACCGGGCCGTTCGACGCTCCGTTCGATCCTTCTGCACCCGGGAAATCTTTCCCATTGCCAGGGAAATTGATCATGAAGCTTCGTTTCCCTGGGAAGTGGTGGAAAAAATGGGCAAACTGGGATACTTCGGTATTCAAGTCCCCAAAGAGCTGGGTGGAGCGGGCCTGGATAGCATGAGCTATGTGATTGTTGTAGAAGAAATATCAAAGGCCTGTGGAAGCCTGGGCTTGTGTGTGACGGTACACAACAGCGTTGCTGTTTTTCCGATTTTGACCTTTGGGAACGAAGATCAAAAACACAAATGGATCCCCCCTCTTGCCCGCGGTGAAAAAATAGGTGCCTTTTGCCTCACCGAGCCCAATGCGGGCTCTGACGCCGCCGGCATCGAGGCCACGGCGATCCGACAGGGAGACCATTATGTTCTCAATGCCAACAAGGTATTTGTAACCAACGGCGGCGTTGCTGATATCTGCCTGATATTCGCGAGGACGGACCTGGAAGCGGGCGCTAAAGGGATAAGCGTTATTGTGGCAGAGAGGGGAACCCCGGGATTTGTGGTCGGTGACCTCGAGGACCTCTGCGGTATGCGCGCCAATCCGGTCACTTCGATCAGGCTCTATGACTGCGCGGTGCCGTTGGAAAACCTGGTTGGCACGGAAGGAATGGGACTCAAGATGGGGCTGGCAGCATTGAACGTCGGGAGGACAGGGATCGCAGCCCAGGCTGTGGGCATTGCACAGGCAGCGCTCGACGAAGCCGTCAAGTATGCGCGGCAGCGTCGACAGTTCGGCGTACCCATCTCCCAGCACCAGACAATCTCGGCCATGATAGCGGATATGGCGACTCAGGTGGAGGCAGCTCGTCTTATGGTTTACCGGTCGGCCACACTGCGGGACAAAGGAGAGCCTTTTTCCCAGGCATCCGCCATGGCCAAACTCTTTGCCTCGGAAACATCTTCAAAGGTCACTGACATGGCTGTGCAGATCCACGGAGGATACGGGTACTCAAAACTTTATCCCGTGGAACGCTATTACCGGGACGCACGGGTAACCCGGATCTATGAAGGGACATCCGAAATCCACCGCATAGTCATATCAAAGGGAATTCTGGAAGGATGAATGACACGGCCATGACCCCCAACAAGATAATTGTATGTATCAAACCTGTAGTCCTTTCAGCCTCCGGCGGCACAGCACGATCAACTGATTCCTACGAACTCAACCCCTTTGATCGCCCGGCCCTGGAGGTTGCACTGCAGATGAAAGAAAAAAGGGGCGGCACCGTTATTGTCGTTGCCATGGGACCAGAACCGTCCGCCTTTGTCCTCAACGAGGCCATGGCCATGGGCGCTGACGCGGGCATACTCCTTTGCGATCGTGCATTGGCAGGGGCTGACACCCTCGCCACGTCCACAACCCTGGCCGCAGCCATGAAAAAGCTTCTGCCTGTTGATCTTATCCTGTTCGGCACAAGATCCGCAGACAGCGACACAGGGCATGTGGGCCCCCAGACCGCGGTGCTTCTTGATCTTCCCCTGGTAACAGGGATTTCTTCTGTTGATGCCCTTCGCAACGGTCTTCGTGTTGAACGCAGGATAGATGACTTCCAGGAAGAGTACGAAGTATCTTTTCCTGCCGCGCTCACCATTCACCCCGGGGCGGCAAGGCCAAGGGATATCGGGCTCCTTGGCATGGTGCCCGCCTTTGAAGAAAGGAAACTCACGATCTGGGGTTTGAAAGACCTGGGACTTTCCCCGGACCGTGTCGGCGAGTCCGGCTCCGCCACCGCCGTGCTTTCATTGTCAAAAACACAAAGGACGAGAATGTGCGAATTTATAACAGGATCAACCGATGACCAGGTAGACAGGCTGCTGGACCGCTTACTTGCGTCCGGGCTTTTGTAATGCAGGTCTGGAGTATTGCTAAGAAATTGAAACCCTTACTCCGGCACTCATGACTCCAGACTCCAGACTCATGACTCCAGACTCATGACTCACCATAAAAGGCCATTATGTCAAAAGGCACGAAAAAGGAACTGTGGGTATGTATAGATCTCAGGAGCAGGAGGCTTTTTGAGCTTTCCCTGAATGTGCTTGCCAAGGCCAGGGAACTTG
>QMLQ01000328.1 GCA_003646815.1 Deltaproteobacteria bacterium
ATAGTTGGCAACTGCCTCACCGCCCATCGCCTTGATCTCGTCCACCACTTGGTCTGCCGGCGCATTGCTCCCCTCTCCGGAACCGTCCCTGGCACCTCCAAAATCATTGACCACCACCCTGGCGCCCCTTTTTGCCAGTTCCAGGGCATAGACCCGCCCAAGCCCTGCACCGGCACCGGTTACCACAGCCACACGGTCATCAAATCGGATTCCGCCAAGGGTCTCGCGCCGTTTCAGGTCTTCAGGGCTGAGCCACTCCACGATACCCCCGTCGATCACCACATCCTTGTTGTCACCGTTGATTGTCCGAAAAAAGGCCCTTCCCTCCGCCATTTTCCATATCTGCGTGACTATGGGTGTGCCCGGGTACAGGGCCTTTGAAAAACGAACCCTAAATCTGCTCATACGCTCAGGCTGGCCGGGAAAGAGATGCTTTATGACCGCTCTGCAGGCATAACCGTGGGTGCAAAGCCCATGCATGATGGGTTTTTCAAAGCCGCTGGCCCGTGCAAATTCCGGATCTGCATGGAGCTGGAATATGTCTCCTGACAGCCGGTAAATGAGTGGTTGGTCTGATGAAGGAAGAGCCTGCTCTTCAAAGTCGGGCGGTCTGTCTGGCATCTCAATTGTCTCGCTCGGACCCGGCTCGCCGCCGAAACCGCCATCCTTTCTGCAGAACAGGGTAAATACATTGGTAAAAAGCTTCTGCCCGTTTGAGTGATACGTATCTGCCTCCGCCACCACCAGGGCGCCCTTGTCCGCGCCCTTGTCAAACATGTGGGTGATACGCCCCTCGGTAATTAACGTGCCCTCAGTGGGAATGGTGTTGTGGAAAAAGATATCCTGCTCCCCGTGGAGGATCCCGGAAAGATCCGCATTGGAATTCATTCCCACTTCAGCGAGGAATTCGAACACGCTGGCAATGGAAAAGCTGGGAATTACCTTGAGATTCTGTTCAAAACAGTATTCCAGTTCATCAAATCCTGCGCCCACCCCCAGGGCGTAAAGGACCACATCCTTCCAGGTATAATCTTTCTTTACAGGACCGAGGGGTTTCCCCACTGCATCCAGGTTTAAGGTCATTGTGTTTCCCCCTTTCTCAATCCGAGAATTTGGCGTGCTTCGGCAGGGCTTGCAATATCACGGCCCACCTCACGCACGATACGGGCGAGGGCTTCAATAAGTACACCGTTGTTTTCCGCCCGTTCCCCACTTGGCAGATAAAAGGTGTCTTCGAGTCCCGAGCGCACATTTCCTCCCAGTTCCACACATCGCCGATGGAGATCCCAGACCTCCTGCCTTCCGATAGCAATAACCTGGTAGTGCGCACCCTCGGGCATTTCCTTGATAAGCAATGGAAGCCACTCGGGTTTTGCCGGCATGCCGCTCGCCACTCCCATGACCAGGGAGATATGGGGATTTCCGCGGAACATGCCGTTTTTCTTGAAAAGACCCACACTCCTGACAATACCTGTATCGAAGCATTCGAATTCCGGGATAATTTCGTTGGCCGTCATCACTTTGAGAAAGCCCCTGATCTTTTCCACGGGATTGTCAAAAAGGACCGGCGGCCAGGCCCAGGAACCATCTGATCGCACCTTGAGATAGTTGAGGGAACCGGCATTACATGCGGCCATCTCGGGCTTGAAGGCTTCAAGGCAGGCCACCGGGCCGGATATGTCCGGTCCCATGACTCCCGTGCTCATGCATATGATGATTTCAGGGACCCGATCTTTTATGGCAGCCAGGATATCGCCAACAGCCTTAAGATCCCAGGTGGGAAGGTGTCCTCTTCCTTTTGCAGGGTTTCTGAAATGGCAATGGACAATGGTTGCCCCTGCATTGAATGCCTGTGCCGCATGTTCTGCCATTTCCTCGGGTGTGACAGGCACATGGTGCACTGCCGGGTCGGTGAGGACTCCCGTCAATGCACAGGTAATGACTGTCTTTGATTCCATTTTCGCCTCCTTTCTTGATGTTGCAGTCTCTCTGCCTGCGGAGTTATGCCCCCTTGAATGTTCCTTTCCGTTTCTGCATATGTGCGGCTACGGCCTCGAAGAGATCTTCCGAGGGGAGGATCATGGAGGACCTGGCGGCATTGTACCGAAGGGAGGCATCCAGCATCATGTCGTCGTGGAAGAGCATGACATCCTTGGCCCCCTGCACGGCAAGAGGCGGATTGCTGGCTATTTCCTCTGCGATCTTACGGGACTCCGCAGAAAGGGTTTCCCTGTCCGGGTACACGTGATTTGCAAGATTGATAGAGCGGGCCCGCTCGGCATCAAAACGGTGCGCCCTGAAGGCAATTTCCCGCGCGTGTCCATTGCCCACAATCCGCGGAAGACGCTGCAGCCCGCCCACATCAGTAATAATCGCAAGGCGTGCTTCCGGGAGGGCAAACTGCGCATCGGCTGAACACATCCTCATGTCGCAGCAAACGATCAGCTCGAGTCCCGCACCCAGGCAGTGCCCATGGATAACGGCCATGGTGGGTTGACGGAGGTGTTCCAGCCGTGTGTGGATAGCTTGGATCTCCTTGATTATTTTGAAAAGCTTTGTCTTTTGCCCTGCTCCCGGGGTGCCCCCCATGATGGGAGCCAATTCGCTTTCAGGGCTCAAGTCAAGGCCCGCACAGAAAGACTTCCCTTCTCCCCGGAGGATAATAACTCGTGCGGCCTCATCTTCTTCCGCTGCTCCTATGGCATCATCCAGTTCTTTCCACATGGCGATGGTCATGGCATTGCGCTTTTCAGGCCTGTTGAGGGTGATCGTGCCAATGCTTCCTTCTCTTTCATAAGTGACAAGGGCGGTCCGCCCGGAATCTTTTTCAACCATCACATTTCTCTCCTTTTTCACAAAATTTCAGAAAACCAAGAATCCTGCATCACCGGTTCCCGGGCCTCTTTTCAATCCCCTTAAATACAAGCTCACAAAGGCTCTCCGTCAGGTCGTCCGGGTGAATATCGCGCCCGAACATCACGCTCGTGAGACACACGTGTTCGATGGAACCTATGATCACCTGCCGTATGGTCCGGGGGTCTATATCGTCCCGTATCTCGCCTGCTTCAACGCCTTCCTTGATGATGTCCAGGAGGAGCTGGCTGAACCTCTTCACCAGCATGTACGGCTCACTGGTAGAATAATCAGAAAAGCTTCTCACCTGCAGGAGGAGGATCTTGGCAAAGACCCGGTCCTTTGCGTAGACGTTCAAGTGAGACCACA
>QMLQ01000329.1 GCA_003646815.1 Deltaproteobacteria bacterium
AAATTGTAGCGGTCGAAGACATCCAGGATGCCGGTGCCGATATCTCCGGCCTTGTTTTTCTCATCATTGTGGAAGATCTCGTTTGGAATGGAGAGTGGATTCTCCTGCCAGTCGTAATCCGCTTCGAAGAGCCCACCGTTCAGAAAAGGAATTTTGCAATCAAGCCGCTCGTAATAAGCCGGGTCTGCCGATCCCCTGCGGTTCCGTGCCAGGGCCTCATAAAAAAGAAATTGGAGGTATTCATTAAAAAAGTTTCTCTCGTTATTTTCTGCTTCCTCGAAAAGGTTTCGCAAAAAACGTTTGTCACCTCTTCCCCATGGTTCATTTTTGGGGACGCCAAGCCAGCCTTTTTTCTGAAGGAAATAGAGAAATACAATCTGGCCCAGCAACTTCTTGGAAAAGCGGGCGATCCTTTTGTTTCTCGTTTCTCCGGGATCTGAAGCAAAGAGCGGCTCATTCGCCAAGTGTTTAAAGAGCTTGTCATAGAGGTCCTTGTATTGCTGAAAGAATTCATCCGAAACCTTCTCTATGCTGAAGGCGGTTTCAATGTCCGCTATGGTGGGATCTGCATAATCTTTTTCCAGGAGCGGCAGGAGTTGTTTGCAGGCGGTATAGGTGTTTTCGTGTTCTCCCACCAGGAACGAGTAGCGTCTGGCCGGGGTGAAATCGGTTCGGGTTTTGACTTTTCCCTTGTCATCACGGAAGGCTTCATGCTCAATTTTAATAAAGGAAAACCGCCAGTTTTCACCCAGGTCCTCTTTCGCATAAAAGGCAGCCAGGGCGTAATCCTTTTGTCCGAAAGTCGCCAAGTGTTTGACCACCAGGTTTCGAAGTGTTGTCCGCGCCCTTTCAAGCTTCGCGAAACTCGGGACTTCCACGACAAGGATATCAAGTTCATCTCCGTTGGGATCCGTATACTTCCCTATCCGTTCATAGTAGTTGATATGCGGCCAAAAGTTTTTCCAGAGACGCGCTTTGTTGTAATATTTGTTTTCTCTTGTTTCGTAGTTGTTGAGCACGTTTCGGATGAAATACTTGAACGAATCCAGATCAAAACTCTTCCGGAAAACGTTTTCGATCTGTTCCTTTGCCTGACTTTTGTCCATACCGGTATTCTCGATTCACCCTTCAGTGTTCATGCTTTTGCACTCCTGCGACCTGATAACCGGACAGGATGACCTCCTTTTTCAATGCCGGGGTCCTGTTGACACGCTCACTTACAGCCACGGTTCGAATATGTTTGCGCAGAATGGCCAGCATTTCCAAAGGATCCAGGGTTTTCTCAAGCTCCTTTTTGATCCCCTGGGCCACCTTTTTAGCAATGACGCCTTGAGCTATCATTTCACGAACCCTGTCAAGGAACGCTTCGTCGCTGTCCGTGAATTTTCTGCATTGTTTAAAAGCCTTGTCTTTGAGGCGCTTTTCTATGTAACCGATGTTGGAAAAGCCGCCTCTGGTGCTTCCAGTATCAGCATCTTGAGCCATGTCCAGATCAAAGCGGGCCTTGTTGATCTCAAGTAAGCGGTAGTAATCAGGGGGGATTTTTGCCCGCTCAGCCTGCGGAGAGCATCCCAATAGTTGAACCGCATCAAAAAAGGTGATTTCTTCGGCGTTATTGCCCTTGTTCAGGTAAAATTTCTTCAGCTTCCCCAGCCGAAAAAAAGTGATCATTTGGTTCACCGGCAAATCGTTCACGTAAAAACCGGAACGTGCTTTTTTTGGAAGATGGCGAATCTTTTCAAACAGGTCAGGCTGTTCATCCCTGATCTTGCGCATCATGTCCAGATATTTCAGTTCCGAATCACCTTCTTCGTCTTCACCTGTATAGGCCTGTTTGGTATTCAAGGTTTCGAACAGTTCCTGGCTGCCGATCTCCTCACCATCTGAAAGGTATCTGGCGTCCTCGCCCAGGATATTATGGAACATTTGGATCTTGGCGGTAATATTTGCCTCAAGCCCTAGATGTGCATCTGCCTGGCTGGTGGGGAAAAAATTGAAGATGAACACCTTTGAGTGTGTGGTTCCCAGCCTGTTTAAGCGTCCCGCCCTTTGCAGAACCCGGGTGGGATTCCATGGCAAGTCGTAATTGATGAGAATGTTGGATCGGTGGAGGTTAACCCCTTCAGACAACACATCGGTTGTAATGAGTATGCGGATATTATCCGCCCGTCCTCTGACGCCCGGGTCAAAATTTTGTTTTATCAGTTCACGGGCCGTGTTGTAGGCGGGGCGAGAAGCCTTGTCGGGGTACCTCCCTCCCTGACTTGAAAAAAGCATGACCTGGTTCGGGAAAATATTGATCAAACGTTCATAAAGATAATCGCCTGTTTCTCTTGATTCCGTGAAGATCACCGTCTGCTTGTTTTTCAGAACACGATTTGTTTCAAGGTGATGGATGAGTTGCTCGACCTTGGGATCATCATCTATATCCTTCCAAAGTGCTCGAATTCGTTTTAGAATAGCAAGGTCATGTTGCAGGTCGGGGAAGAAATCCTTACGAAAGTCTTTGGTATCGTATTTTTGCGCCTTTTCTTCTTCTACATATTTTTCCAGTAGGTCAAGATCATCGTTATCCAGCAGATCATACACATTTACTCTCTTGCTGATATACACCATGCCTTCTTCGTACATCTGAATAAAACGGCTGTAAGAATCTACAAATCGACCAATACTCTTTTTGAATGCATAAAAACTACTTTCCAGTCGTTTCACAAGGATACTTTTCATGAAACCGCCGACATTACGCTGTTGCTGCCTTTCAAATTCAGAGAGCCGTTTTTTCCCTATGTAGTACAACAAGGGAATATAACGGGCATATCGAAAGTCTTGAAGGAGCCGGATGGTCTGATCAAAGGTATTCTCCAGACTGCCTGCAAACTGATAGACAATTTTTCGAGGATCCTCCATTTCAGGAAAGAGGAGGCCCTGATTTTCGATGTCATTGCGAAAAAAATGAACAACATCCGCACGGGTTCGACGAACCATAACGTGCTTCAGGACTTTTTCGCGGATTTCATTGGAAACTTCCTTGATGGCCTGCCGGTATTCCGGATCATCCTTTTTCAGCTTATTGAAACGTTTCCTTAAACGGTTGAAGAACTTCTCAAGGTTTGGAATGCCCGGGATGGCTGAATTCCGGGGCGGCTGGAATAGTTTGATCTGCGCCAGAATGTCATCGATGGTGTTGTTCAATGGGGTGGCTGTGACCAGAATGACTTTCTT
>QMLQ01000330.1 GCA_003646815.1 Deltaproteobacteria bacterium
ATGACCGTGAGCCTGGTGCTTAAAGATGGGGACGGGAAGACCGTGGCCTCCAAGGTTCTCGGTCCCCTCAACCGGGAGATGGTCGATCTTCTGCCCCAATACCAGGTCGCGGCACGGGCCGTGCAGTTCACGCACGAGGATGTTCAGGCCGAATTGGACGTGGGAAAACCCTTCCAGGAAAACAAGGCTCGCCTCTACTTGTTCACGGAGATCCATCTTCTGGAGCGGGACACACCCTTTGAGTTCGATCCCCGCTTCATGGTACGGCCGGACGTATGCGGACACTGCTATCAGTTCAATGAGATCCTGCTGGATAACCCTGAGGCTATCATTCTGGACAAGAACAACCCGATGTATGAGGGGCCCAAAGGGAAGGACGGCAAGCCCCTGTTCCGTATCGTGATCGACGATTTCGACGGCGAAATGATCCATGCCTGGCATGTGGAGACAGATTACAAAGGCAGGATCGAAAAAACCGACAATCTGGCCTTTCGGCCCAGGAACAATATCGATGTCCTGGTGGGGGTAAACGGCACTATCGAGGGTTTTCTTAGGCTCTCTATGCTGTCCAGGCTCGGTTTCATGGAATCTTGGCGGACCAGTGCTTGTGGCTCCACCAAAAAGCTGTCGGGGGCGGTGAATACGGGTGGTTCCTCGCACATCCGGCGGTGAAGGTAAAGAGCCCCCCAGCCCAGGAATATCGTTCGTGGCCGAGGTCAAGGAAACAGTGCCGCACAAAGCAGGAACCGTAAAAAAGAGGAACGTAAACCATGCCCATGACCACCACCTATGATGTTGAAAGGACATCCTTTCTGAGCGCCCTTTACAGCTTCAGGGAGGCGTTGCCCGGCCTTCTGGCCATGCTCTTTATCGGCATCTTCAGCAACAACCTGGCCGGCGTGCCCAACCCCTTTACCCTGGAGAATCTCTTCCATTGGCTGGATGGGGTGATCGGGCCATTTAACCATCAACCCTTTTTCCAGATCCTCAACTCCAACTTCGTCTGGAATCCCATTCTGCTGGGCTTTATTATCGGAAACGTCTTCGGCGTCCCCGACTCCTGGAAGCGGGGCCTCAGTTATATCCATCTGCTCATGCCCCTGGGCATCATCATGCTGGGACCCCATTTTATAATAGATCACGCCTTCAAATTGGGGCTATGGCCCATCGTGATCTGTACGGGTTTTATGTTTTTGACTGCCACAATGACCCTTTTCATTTCTAGACTGTTCAAACTGGATGACCGTCACGGTTCCGTCATTGCCGGGGGGCTTTCAACCGGTGACCCCCATGTCGGTGTCATCCTGATGCCGTTGATCAAGGCAAAGGGAGGCCAAGTGGTCAACGGGTCTATCTGCGTGATCGGATTCGGCCTCATCGCCATGTTCCTTTTGCCCTGGCTGGCCTCATTCGTGACCTTGCCCCAGAAATATCTGGGACTCTCGTCGGTGGTGGGCGTGGGCAACGGCCATCAGGCCTTGTTCGCGGCATACACCTTTGGGTATGAGGCCGGCCGTTATGTTTTGTGGTTTGATGTGGGACGTCATGTGATTATGCCTGCGGGATTTCTCTATGTATTCCTCGTCATGTTTATTCGCAAACTATGGAACCCGACAAATCCGGAGATCCACGCCACCAGGGAGGTCGACAAGTTCCCCATCTGGGTGGGCGTCTTTATCTTTGTCTGGATTTTGGCCATTTTCCATGTTTTCAAAGAGCCTGCCCACCACGCGATTTTCAACATGGTGAAATGGGATTTTTCGTTGGCTGCGGCCGCACTGGGGTTAAGTCTTTCCTTCAAGGACATTGCCTCTGCGGGCGTCAAGGGTTTTTGGGTGACCTGTACGGCGGGTGTGTTGCGGATCGTTCTTCTGTTGGCCGCTCTCGTCGTTTGTTTCAAACTTGGATTATTAGAGGGATAGGAGCTTGTTCATGGAAAGAAACCGGCACACCACCGACTCAACGGGGTTCGATTATATGGCTAATAGCGGGCAGGAAGAAAAGGACCGGGACACTTGCGGCATGCTCCTGGCGGTTGCCATCATCGTCCTGCTGACAACTTTTCAATATCTGGGATTGTATTAAAGGGGGAAGGTATGTTCATGATGGTTGTATTTATATTGCTGGCATTGTTGCTTTTTCTGGCCAGCGGTGCTGCGATTCATATGAGTGTATTCAAAGTCCATTGCGGAGAGGTGTCGATTTCCCGGAAAGTATTCGGCGGTATTGTCTCGTATGGTTTGTCGGCGTTGGCATGGTCTTTTATGTACAGTTATCATTATCTGGCTTGGTAACATAAGGAAAGGGGTATCGTTATGAAACAGTTCATTACATGTATCTTGCTTGCTTGTATGCTTTGCTTGACCGTATCCGTAAGCTTTGCCGATGACAAAGCCGGTAAAATCAATTTGAACACGGCAACAAAGGAACAACTTGTCTCCATCGGTATCGATGCAAAGATGGCTGATGCAATTCTTAAGCTTCGGAAGGAGAACGGTGAATTCGTGGATATGGAAGAATTAATGGATGTCGATGGCATGGATGCCAAGATACTGCGAAAATTGAAAAAGAAGGTTTATATCGAAGCGGCCAAAGGCTGCAACTGCTGAGGAGGAATATTATGCTAAGAACCCTGTTTGCCTATTTAGCCGCTCTACTATTGGTGATAGGCAACTACACGGTAAGCCGCGCTGAAATATTAGGAGATTATTTGGGATACACCGCCTGCGCCAAGTGCCACGAAGAGATCGTGGTTGGTTGGAAAACAACTCCCCATGCTCACGCTTTTGAAACGTTGAAAGAACAGGGCGAAGAGAAGCAATCTGCCCAGGGATGCATCAAATGCCATGTTGTGGCTTTCGAAAAAGACGGTGGTTTTATCGACATGGCACTGACACCGGAGCTCAAAAACGTTCAATGCGAGGCCTGTCACGGACCGGGACGGCAGCATGCCGAAAGTGAGGATCCCGCGGATATTGTGGGCAAACCGGATGAAGCGTTATGCCGAACCTGCCACACCGAAGGCCAGGACAAAAATTTTGATTACAAAGCCAAAAAAAAATGGGTTCACGGCGGGTCCGAATTATCCCTGGCGACCGCGGGCGACCATGAGCGGGGCAAGGGAAATCTAAGCATCAGCCAGAGCAAGGTCGACTTCGGCAACATGGTTGAGGGCAAGGTGGCCAAGAGAATCATTGTATTATCGAACACGGGAA
>QMLQ01000331.1 GCA_003646815.1 Deltaproteobacteria bacterium
AAGCAGGCACCGGTAACTGTTTCGCTCTCCGGCCTGGAAGGCGCAGACTGGCTTCCTGCTCAATGGTGCCGGCTGCATAAGGTTGAAAGCCTCAATGATTCCACCCAGCCCAACCGGCTGATCGAGTTCTCCGGCCCGGTTGATCTTCAGCCCGGGCGCACCCAGTTTTTCTGGCTCACCGTACGGCCCCCCGCCGATGCCAAACCAGGCATCTACACCGGCAGAGTCTTCTTCCAATCAATACACGAAGTCAAGCAGCTTGAAATCACTTGTGAGGTTCTGCCCTTCCGCCTCGAGAAAAGCCCGATCATCGGGGGTGCCTTCATGGACGAGACCAACCTGCCCGAATCCTGGTACCGCGACATGAAAGAACACGGCCTGGATGCAATCCAGTATTTCTGGGGATACGAGGCCAGGATCACCCGGAAGGGAGACCAGGTGGTGATCGATTTGAGCCGCATGGATGATTTCATGGAAGGACTCAATGCCGCCGGAATGAAAGGCCCGGTGGTGATCAGCCTGGGAAACGATTATCACCTGCATTATGAGCGCCGTATTGCCGAGGCCTTCGGTATACCGATTGATACCCTGGAGAATGTTGGCGGCAAGAGGGTGGTGGGCCCGGCGGTCAGCCCGGAGCTGGACAGGCTGTTTGTCGATGGATTGCGGCAGATCCGCCACCACTGGGAGGTAAAGGGATACCCCCAGGAGCTGGTGGTGCTGATCTACGATGAGCCCACCGAGCGCCTGCTGGCCCGCTGTAAGAACCGCTATGACCTGCTGAAAACAGTGATGCCGGATACCAGGGTCTACGGGGTGGTGATGAACCGCCGCGAGTGGGCCGAAAGTATGCTCGACCAGATGGACATCATTGTGGCCAATGGGGATTTTGTCGCCTGCCGGGAGCTGGCCAAAAAACACGGCAAGGGCTTTTGGATTTATGGTACTCTGGGGAATGTCTACACCGCTCGTTACCGCATGGGCTGCCGGGCCTGGCACTTCGATGCAGAAGGTGTCTTTTTCTGGATGTACAACTACTGGAGCTATGATCCGGATGCCTGCGCGGTTTACCCTCATCCGGAGGACCCTAACAAGCTGATCCGCTCGACCATGTGGGAGGGTGTCCGGGAGGGAATGGACGACCTGCGCTATTCCGCGACCGCCGAAAACCTGATCAAACGGGCACCCGCGGAGAAAAAGGCCCAGGCCAGAAAGAAACTTGAGGCTGTGAAGAATTCGATCAAACCCGGTGAGAGGCCGCCTTCCGGAAAATCGCTTGATGAGCAGAGGTTACTCAAATATTACAATGAACCAACCCGGATCAGAAACCAGGTAATAGATATTATTTTGGATCTGCTTTGAGATTTCCGAAATCCTACGGTTGTTGAACCGGAGTTTCCCGGCCGGCGGTTCATTTTTTACACTAAACGCTGCTTGTGCGGCTCTGATGCGGACTAGTGCGGATGACTCCTACCTAGTCAACCTGATCCTACATTCCCGGCAGGTAGCAGGTGTGCTTGTTTTGAAGATTCGACGAAGCTCTTTTTTGGAAAATCATGAGTACCATCTTGTGCAGCGCCAGCCGCTCGGTGATTTTCACCGGTCTGTTCAACCATACCAATGGGCAGTACGGCCACCAGCATCCCCCGGCGAACCAGCATACCCACACCTGGGTCTGGGGCCTGCCCCGCCTGCTGAACGAATATGGGTACCACACCGGACTTGTCGGCAAATATCATGTCCAGCCGCGGGAGGTATACCCGTTCCAGGAGCTGGTAACCGCCGATGTGGCTTATAAATCCACCAAGGCCCTGAAGGGGAACCGGGATGTCTGGAGCATGGCCCGGACGCTCGATTCTGCCCATTCTCCAGGAGGATAACCCCCCAGGATGAGATACAATCTTTGCCTCGCATACCTTTCACGAGATCACCATGTATTATCCCATGCGGGTGATCCGTACCAGGAAGTATAAATACATCCTGAACCTGGCCCACAAACTGGACTTTCCCTTCGCCTCGGACCTGTACGAATCCGCAACCTGGCAGGGGATATTAAAGCGCGGGGCGACAAAGATGGGTGTGAGGGAAGTGGAGGCCTATATCCATCGGCCGCGGGAGGAACTCTACGATCTGGAAGAGGATCCCCATGAAATCGTCAATGTTGCCGGGGACCCCCGATACCGGGAGGTGCGCCTTGAGCTCAGGCAGCGTTTACCTCAATGGCAGGAACAAACTAATGATCCATGGATCGTGAAATATGTTTACGAATGGGAAGCTGCCTCTTGGCCACAGCGCACAAGCAGCATAAGAAAGCGGTTTTCAGGGGAGGGGTTATCCCCAGGCTTCCGAGGATCATTTTGCACCTTTTTCCAGTATCCGGAGAAAAGTGCCTCCCAGAACCAGGTCCAGATCCTCCTTGTTCAGACCCAGCTTGCTCAGGTAAGCCAGCTCGCTGGTAGGTATGTGCCAGGCGTATTTTTTGTGCAGGGTATGGGTCAGGTCCAGGTAGGTATTGGGGTTGGCCTGGAGCACGCCGAGCACCTCGCGGCAAAAGGCTCTCCCGCCGCCATGCGCCAGAATGATTGGAATATCCGGGAACAGGTTGGCCAGCTTATCGATCCTCAGCGGATGAAATTCCTCCAGCGGCCAGGGTATACCCGCTGAAAAAACCCCGGTATGGATAATAAGCGGCATGCGGTAGCTGTTCAGAAGCTGATAGAACTCCCTGTGACGCCGGGCATCTATGGAGAACCTGCAGATAATGGGATGAAACTTCACTCCGGTGAACCCTCTCTGGCGGGCTTTGGCCAGACGGTCGCCGGAATCTGGAGACTCGGGGTTGAGTGAAGCAAACAGCAGGATGTTCTCCAGGCCCTCGGCCTGGTCTTGGAGCCAGGCCAGCCCATCTTTCTCCGGATCTATGCGGGAGGTGCAGCGCCCCACAGGGACCTCGAACGGCGAAAACGCGGTGGCATAGTCGAAGCCATGGCGGGAGGCAAAATCGCTGAGAAACTTCGGAGAGCCCGGATACATTCCCGTTTCCGGATCAAGGGGGAACCTCTCGGGATTGGGCGGAAAACAGTGACAGTGAAACAGAACCCGGGCAGCATCTTTATCAAAGCGTTCGAGAATCCCTGACGGATGCTCTTCCTGTTTCCCCTGCCGGGTTTCTCCGCTTGATT
>QMLQ01000332.1 GCA_003646815.1 Deltaproteobacteria bacterium
AAAAGATCAAGAACCCGTTTACGGTCCGGCGGGTGAATCCGCTTTATAAACCATTCTGGATCATTCAGGGCCTCCTCCGGTGAATACCCAAGCATCTTCCGGCAGGCGTGACTAACGAACTCCAGGCTGAAGTCATTCCGAATAACAAAAATGAGCGAAGGAATGTTCTGCACCAGGTGATAATAGCGGCGTTCAGCCTGGTCCAAGAGCCTCTTCAGTTCCCGGCGCTCCTCGAATCGCCGAAGACAGAACTGGAATTCATCAAGATTAAAAGGCTTCCGGAGATAATCATACGCTCCCACCTTGATGGCCTGCAAGGCATTGTCAAAGGTTGCGTGTCCCGTCATAAACACGATCTCGGTTTGAGGGTGGCGTTCCTTTATCCTGGCTGCGAGCTCGAGCCCGCTCATTTGCGGCATCTTGATGTCTACGAAGGCCAGTTCAAACTGGATGCTATCAAGGAGGGAAAGGGCCTGGGTAGGACTGTTCGTGATGGTTGCGAAATAGCCTTCCTGCTGCAACATATCGCCCACAACGCGACTGATTTCAGGATCATCGTCTACCACCAGTATGATTGCTTCATGGGTATGGGAAATCTCGGCCATATGGATTCTCCCTGACACCTTGAAAATAGGGGAAACCGTTCTGCTTTGCAAGCCCCAATTTCCGCCGCCTCGCTACGAAGGTCCGTGACAAAAGCGGGTTAGCGGCGCATCCAGACAAGACAATTTCGTTTTATTTTTGCGCAAAAAAGACGAAAATGTCTTATCCATTTGCTGCGCCCGGAAATGATATGTTCATAATGCGTTGATATTGTTGCATTCGTCTGGTAGGAAATGAGTTGGCACACTCATTGCCTTTGACTACTCACGTAGTCAGGCTAAACCAGCATGGCTGGACCAAAATAAACCCAACCACCCCCGGACATGAAAATACAGTCCGCATATTCGGCCGCCGCCGGGGGTATTTTCACGGTAAAGCTGTTTAGACAGAAGGCCCGTGAGAAAAGCGGGCTAGAAGAGCGCATTTGCAGCTCCCATTAGCCTGTCCAAGAGCAGCTGCCGTTGTCTAAGGACATTACTGGGGAACAGAGACACAATGACACAACCCGCCTTCGAACAACTCAAAGACGCCAGAGAAGGACTCCTGTCGGACTTTGAAAAGGGAAGAGCTTCAGACTCTTTGCCGAGGGATTCTTCGGAAATTATGGACCAGTATTTCCGCAGGAGCCTCCAGGAAAGCACTGCAGGCCGCAATCTCTTTGCGGACAAAAAGGCCTTTGCGTTTATCTCGGTAGGAGGATATGGCCGCAAGGAGCTTTGCGTACATTCCGATATAGACATCATGATCCTTTTCAAGTCCAGTATCCCGCCCCAGGCAAAACCTCTTGCAAAAGAAATGTTCTTTCCCCTCTGGGATCTGGGATTTGATTTGGGGTATGGCATCCGAACCACCAGGGATTGTCTGAATCTTGCCATGAGCGACTTTGAAGTGTTTACCTCCTTCCTTGATGCCCGATTTATCTGTGGGGATTCCCAGCTCTTCCTCTCTTTTGTACGAGATTTCCACGATAAATGTGCAAAAAGGGAGGCCAGGGCCCTTGGACGGTGGTTGGAAAGCATGGCCAAAATTCGCGTGGAGACCTATGGGGACGCCAGCTTTGTTCTTGAACCTCACCTGAAAGAGGGGATAGGCGCCTTGAGAGACTATCATCATATGCTCTGGTTAGGGAAAGTCTTTTACCACGTTAAGACACCCAGAGACCTCGAATACTACGGACAGCTTTCCCACGGTGAATATCAAGAACTTCTAAAACACCTGAACTTCCTGTGGGTCGTGAGAAATTATCTTCACCTCCTCTCAGGCAGAAAGAATGACCGCCTCAGTTTTGAATACCAGGAGCCAATCGCCAGGAAACTGGGATTTAGGAAAAAAGACCAGTTCGCAGCAGTGGAACAGTTCTTAAGTAAACTGCATGTGTCCATGTCCGCCATAAAATCGCTTCACCGCTCTTTCATGCGGACACATCTCCGTAGGCGAAACAGTTCGAGAAGAAACACCGGACCGGCGCAAATCGCGCCGGGCTTACATCTCTTTTTGGGAGAACTCCACTTTCAATCTCCTGAAAAAATACTGGAAAGACCCCGAATCCTCATGGAAATCTTTGAGCAAAGCGCGGCACTCAGCGCCCCTCTTTCTCTGGAAGCGACAAGACTCGTGGAAGAGTTCGGATACCTGGTGGACGAAACGTTTCGTGAAACAGAAGCCGTCATACGTTCTTTTTTGAATATTCTCAATAACAAGAACGCTTTTCAGGCACTTGACCAGATGTACGAATGCGGTTTTCTCGAAACTTTTATCCCGGAATTTTCCCGAATAAAGGATCGCGTCCAGTTCGATGCATATCACACCTTTCCCGTGGGAATACACTCCCTGCAAACGGTCAAAAAGCTAAAGGAACTGGGTCGAGGGAAGGACATTCTTTTGCCAAATATCTATGTGGAGCTTTCAAATCCTGAGCCGCTCCTCATAGCAGCACTCCTGCACGACATTGGGAAAACAGGAAAAAACCATGCCCAACGGGGGGCGATCATTGCCAAAAAGATTCTTGCGCGATTTTCCTATCCTGAAGACCTGTCCAAAGATGTTCTCTTCCTGGTGCGACAGCACCTTCTCCTCTCCGAAACAGCCACCAGGCGAGATCTTAATGACGAAAAAGCGATTGTTCAGTGCGCCAGGGCGATCGCCACTATCGATCGCCTCAAAATGCTGTACCTCCTTACTTGTGCGGATTCCATGGCCACCGGGAAAAGGGCCTGGAATGATTGGGTGGCGAACCTGGTACAGGAACTCTTTTTCAAGATCCACCACTTGCTTGCAGAAGGTGAACTAGCCACCCAGAACGCGGCATTGAAGGCTGAGAAGACCAAGCGGCAGGTCCGCCGTTTTCTCGGGGATCAAGTAGCCAAAGAAAAACTCCAGAGTCTCTTTGACATCATGTCACCGAGATATCTGCTTGAAACAAATGCCAGGGACATCGCCGAACACATCATGACGTTCCTTGGCCTCAAGAAAAATGCAAAACATCTTGATATGACGAATCTTTTTCTTGAAGCCAGGGAATCTCAAATAGAATCATACTGCGAGGTCACCTTTCTGGCCAAAGACAGGCCCGGTC
>QMLQ01000333.1 GCA_003646815.1 Deltaproteobacteria bacterium
AAGTTGCAGCAGAACGCCACAATAACCGGTTTAAATTCTTCCATTATGCTTTCTCCTTTATCCTTTTTCCTTTAACCTTTATCCTTCCCCATTTCGCCTTCCGCCTTCAAACGATTCCTTCCAGGAGCGCATCAACCTTGCTCAGGATCTGGTCATCCTCGTACCAGTTAAGCTCGATCGCCTTTGCCGGGCATTCCGCCGCGCAGATCCCGCATCCATGGCACATGGCCTCATCGATTTCGCTGACCCCTGACTCGTTGATGCGGGGCACGCCGTATGGGCATGACCTGACACAGATGAGACACGCTGCACAGAGGTCCGGGTTTACCCTTGCAGTAACGGCCGAGAGCAGGATCTCGGGTTGTGACAGGAAGGTGGTCGCACGCGCCGCGGCCGCCAGGGACTGGGCAATGGTTTCGCTGATGAGCTTCGGACTGTGGGCAGTGCCGCAGACAAAAACCCCATCAGCGGCCATGTCAACGGGCCGCAGCTTGACGTGTGCCTCCAGGAAATACCCTTCGGGATTACGGGACACTTTCAGGATATTTGCCAGTTCCTCTGTATCTTGTGGGACCATTCCGGCGCTGAGGGCCAGGAGATCGGTTTCGACCTTCAGTTTCCGGTCAAGGACATGGTCCTTGAAGGTGACCCAAAGCTTTCCGTCGGTGGTTTCCACCTCCGGGGGTTCTTCTTTGGCGAAGCGGAAAAACATGACCCCTTTTTCCCGGGCTTCACGGTAGTAGTCTTCCATGAGGCCATAGGTCCTGATATCCCGGTAAAGCACGTACACATCGGTATCAGGATTGAGCTTCTTGATGCGCAGGGCATTCTTGATGGCGCTCTGGCAGCAAACCCGTGAACAATTGGGATTCTCGTCATTTCTGGACCCCACGCACTGGATCATGACCACCTGGTTCAGGTCAGCGGCGCCTTTTTCTTCCAGGACCTGGTCAAGTTCGATCTGGGTGACAATCCGGTCGTCCTCGCCATAGTGATATTCATGGGGGGTATATTCAACCGCACCGGTGGCGATAATCACCGCCCCGTGTTCAATCTTCCGTTCGTACATACCGGGGCCGACAAGGACTTCAGTGGTGTAGTTGCCCTTGAACCCGCCGAAGTTGACAATAAGGGAATTGGTCAGCACCTGGATCTTTTCATGGTCCTGCACCTGTTCCACCAGGTTGTCCAGGTAGGCCTGGATATCAGCACCTTCGATGGTGGTACTGAGTTTCCTGGACAGGCCGCCCAACTGCGGCTCCTTTTCAACGATGACCGTTTCAAAGCCCTGGTTGGCCATTGACAGGGCGGCATTCATTCCCGCCACGCCCCCTCCCACGATAAGGGCACGGTGATTTACGGGGATTCTCTTTTCTTCCAGGGGTTCCAGGAGCGATGCCCTGGCCACTGCCATCCTCACCAGGTCTTTTGCCTTGGTGGTGGCTCCCTCGTGATCATCGCCGTGGACCCACGAATCCTGGTCTCTGATGTTTGCCATCTCGAACAGGTATTTGTTGAGCCCGCAGGCCTGCAGGGTTTCCTGGAAAAGCGGTTCATGGGTGCGAGGCGAACAGGACGCCACCACGACCCGGTTGAGCTCCTGTTCCTTGATAACCTCTTTCATTTTTTCCTGGGTATCCTGTGAGCAGGTAAACAGGTTCTCATCGGCAAAAGTGACATGGGGAAGGGATCGGGCGTATTCCACCACGCCAGGGACGTCAACAACGCCGCCGATGTTGATACCGCAGTTGCAGACAAACACCCCTATTTTCAGGTCCTTCCCGGCGACATCCACTTCGGCGGGAAGTTCCAGCGTCTGGATATCCGTGCCCCGTCCCTCGGCGAGAGCCACTCCAGCGGCACAGGCCGCCGCACTGGCCTCCGTCACGGAGGTCGGGATATCCTTGGGTCCCTCAAACGTACCGCATGCGAAAACCCCTTCACGGGAAGTGGCGATGGGGCTGAACGGATGGGTTGCAGCGAACCCGTACTGGTCGAGGTCAATACTGATGCGGTTTGCCAGTTCGACGGTCTCGGGTTTTACCTGGAGGCCGACGGACAGGACCACCAGGTCAAAGAGCTCTTCATGGATTGTGCCTGATTCGTCCGAGTACTTGATGACAAGGTCATCACTCCCCGGGATCGGGTCGATGGTGTGAACGCGGGACCGGATGAACCGCACCCCTGCCTCCTCGCGTGCCCGGTCCATGTATTTCTCGTAGTCCTTGCCGAATGTCCGCATGTCCATAAAAAAGATGGCCGTGTCAAGGGGCTCGTCAGAATGGTCCTTGGCCATCATGGCATCCTTGATGGCGTACATGCAGCAGACCGAAGAACAATAGCCGTTTCCGCAGTGGGCCGGGTCTCTTGACCCAACGCATTGGAGCCATGCGATTTTTTTCGGCTCCTTGTCATCAGACGGCCGCTTGAGGTGTCCCAGGGTTGGTCCTGTTGCACTCAGGATCCTCTCGAATTCCACGCTGGTCAGGACGTTGGGATGGTCTTGGTGGGGATAGAGAGTTTCGTAAGGCGAGGGATCGAAGGGTGCACTCCCGGGACAGAGGATCATGGATCCAACACGGATATCCCGTTCAAGAACGTGCTGGTTGTGGTCTATGGCCTCTGCCAGGCACGCCTTGACGCACTGGTAGCACTCGGAGCAGATGCCGCAATTGAGGCAACGTTCCGACTCGGTTTTTGCCTCCTCCTCGCTGAAACCAGCAGCTATTTCTTTAAAATCGTCCTTGCGTTCCGCGGGGGAACGCCTTTTCACGGGCATGCGCTCCATGAAATGCTCATCCTCAAGGTCGGGCCTTACATAATCCCATTCCTTTTCCCTTCCTTCCCGCAGGTCAAGGCCGGTCAGATACCGCTCAATGCTGATTGCGGCTTCTTTCCCGCAGGCAACTGCTTCTACCACGCTTTTGGGGCCGTAGAACACGTCACCGCCGGCAAATACGCCCTCGATGGATGTCTCCAGGGTGACAGGATCTGCCTGGAGTCCGCCCTTCGGGGTCACCGGGACTCCTTCCTGGGCGGTGAAAGAAAGGTCGGCGGCCTGGCCGATGGCGACGATAACGGTTTCCGCCTCCATGGACGTGAGGTCACCTTCGTCATACTGGGGGTTAAAGGCTCCCTTTTCATCGAACACCGCGGTACA
>QMLQ01000334.1 GCA_003646815.1 Deltaproteobacteria bacterium
CACAAAAAAAACATATTCCGCCTTTTTGTTATGCTCCCGATCAAAGTCTTCCGCTTCGTCTTCAGCATAGATATTCGGGTGCTTTTTCAGCACCTCGTGCATCCCCTTGAACGCCGGATGGCAGGAACCAATGTGCACCATGTCTGTCCTTACCTGCTTGATGATGTCCGGGACATTTACCCCTGAAGGACAGTTGACAAAACAACTGGCGCACGTGGTGCACTGGAAAAGGGTCTCGATCAACTCATCGTTCAAGTCGATCTTGCCGTCCATCACCTCCTTGAGCAGCAGCATCTTTCCCCGGGCATTCAATGCCGGCCGCAGGGTCGCGCCGTACACCGGGCACACGGCCTGGCAAAACCCGCACTTGGAGCACTGCAGTATCTGCTCCCGGTATTTCCTTTCAAAATCATATTTCGCTTCCATATCTTTTCCTTTTCTTCCCGAACAAAATTATTTCAGCCGCGGACTCACGCAGACATCCGCAGACGAATAATCGGCCGACACGGCCTATTATTCACTGTCGTTTCCTTCAGGCAGGTGCAAAACCATCCTCTTGATATCTGCTTTCGGGTGCCGAAAATTGACCAACAGCCCCACTTTTACACCCGTAGCTTTCAAATAGTTCAATAATTGAGCCTCATGAACCCTCTCAAAATTCTCACCCGCCTTCACTTCAACAATCACCTTTTCTTCAACAACTATATCTGCAATGTATTCCCCGACAATTTTTTCTTTGTATGCAACCTTGATCGGAACTTGACTCTCGGCCGTCAAACCTCGCTCGCGCAATTCCATCAACAAGGCCCTTTCATAAACCTTTTCCAAGAATCCAGCGCCGAGAACTTTATTTACCTCAAACACAGCCCCATTTATAGCATAGGTAATATCGTTTATATTCATTGTCCTATTTTTGTCTACGTCCGTCTGCGTGGGTCTGCGGCTATTTTTTCAGCCTTCCAGGTCCATTTTGCCTGGGTTGAGGATGTTGTTGGGATCAAAAAACCGCTTGAGCCCCCGCATCACGGCCATCTCCGCCTCGTCATGTTCCAACGTCATAAACCGGGCCTTGGAAATGCCGATGCCGTGCTCCCCGGTCAAGGTCCCGTCCAGTTCAATAGCCAAGCTGAACAGGTCCGCAGTGGCCGCTTCCATCCGTTTCACCTGCCCTGGATCATACCCGTCATACAGGATCTGGGGGTGAAGATTCCCGTCCCCGGCGTGGCCGTATGTCGCAATCTGGAGGCTATGCTCCTTTGCGATATTCTGGATCCCTTTCAGCAGATCGGTGATCCTCGACATGGGCACGGTGACATCTTCCAGCACAAAATGCGTCTTGATACGGGCCAGCACCGCATAGGCCGATTTCCTCGCCTGCCACAATTCATCCGCCTCTTCCTGCGTCTTTGCCCGTTTTATCTCCCTCGGGTTGTTTTTCTCAAAAACCCCGATGACCTTTGCCATCTGGTATTCGGCCTCTTCCCTGGTATAGCCGTCCGTCTCCACCAGGATCATCATATCCACCTCGGGAAGCTCAAGATCCGTATTCTGATTGATTGCCAGGATAGCCTCTCGCCCCAGGATCTCCAGGGCGCTCGGGATGATCCCGCTGTGCATGACCTCGGTAAGGGCATGACCTGCGTCCTCCAGATCGTCGAATGTGGCGAGAGTGGTGCTCGCGGCCGTGGGCCTTGGACTTATCTTGAATGTCATTTCCGTGACCACACCAAGGGTTCCTTCGGAACCTACAAACAGCCTTGTCAAGTCATACCCGGACACACTTTTCATGGCCCTGGACCCGGTCTTCATGATCCTGCCGTCCGGCAGCACCACCTGGAGTGCCAGGACATAGTCGCGGGTGGTTCCGTACTTTGCCCCCTTCAGGCCGCCCGCGTTCGTGGCCACGTTTCCCCCAAGGGTGGACACCTGCCCACTCGCGGGATCAGGGGGAAAGAAAAATCCCGATGGTGCCAGGGCGTTCTGGAAATCATCATACACCACCCCGGGCTGGACTACGGCAAGGCGATCTTCTATGTTGACCTCGAGGATTTGATTCATATGATTGAGATCCAGCACAATCCCCCCCTTTACGGGAACGGCCATCCCGGAGAGGCCAGTCCCCGCTCCCCGTGGAATAACAGGGATCTTCTCCCGATTCGCCACTTTCAGGATCTCCGCCACCTGCTCTGTGGATTGGGGCCAGACCCCGCATGACGGCCGGTGGGTGTGCTCCGACGCATCGTAGGAATAGGAAACCAAATCCAAAAGGCTCTCGGTATAGTTCCGCTCCCCCACAATAGCAATAAGCGCTTGCTTCACCTTTTCATCCATTCCTTTCCTCCAAACAACAGCGTGTTGCATGTTGCATGTTGTCTGTTGTTTCTCGCATTTTTCCCACCGACGACAAGCAACAAACAACGAGCATTCAGCGACCTTCTTTCGTGGTGGCGCCCATGAGCAGGACCACCGGGGCCAGGATCATGTGGATCAGCCTGCTGAACGGCAGGTAGGCCACAAAGCCTCCGGCCAATATCGCATGGGCATACCATAGGTATCCATAGATGGATGTCAATCCGGACGGATCAGAAAACAACCTGCTGATCCAGTACCCCACAAACGCATACTCTGCATCTCCGACCGGGCCTGTCATGGCCATACGCATACCTTCCAGGACGAAACCCACCACGACGATCCCGCCGATAAGCCCTAACGCCAGGGGATCCTGTTTGGGGAGCCCGGAAAGTTGCGTGAACCGTCTCAGGGTTCCCCGCACGAGGGCCAGGAGGATCCCCAGCAGCAGAAGGATCCCGCTGAGATCAAAAAGAAATGCTGTCAGAAAATGATTCTTGTCCAGCATGATCCACACGGTTCCTGCCCCGGGCCTCCACAGGGAACCGAGCAGACCCACCATGCCCCAGGTAAAACGAAACAGAAAGGGATAGAAGATCAGGGCATGGATCAGCCACCTCCCCTCAGACTGCCGATAAAGCCTCCTCTGGAGCAGGATATCCAGCACGAACACACGAATAACCGCAGCAACCTTTCCGAAACCGTCCGTGTGTTTTTTCGGTTCCAGGATCCCGTCTCCTTTTCCGCGCAGCGACCCGGTCAGCCAATAAGAAAGGGCCAGGGCAATGCCTGCCAGGAA
>QMLQ01000335.1 GCA_003646815.1 Deltaproteobacteria bacterium
ACTCGGCCAGGGTATGCTTTTCACTCCTGTTGTTCTAGGTATCGTTTTTGGCCACATCGTGGAATACTATGTCAGTTTTCTAGCCGGCCTTATCATCCGCGATAGCAATCGTGAGCACCGGAAAAGTGCAAATTTGTTTATGTCATCTCTCCAAAAATACAGAAGGTTTTTTTTCAGCAGAAATTTCAAGTCGTTTCTGTCATTTCCTGATTACGAGGCCATAGTGTTCATATTTTTCCCGCTCATCGGCATGGCCCGGGAAGGATTGAATGTTGGATTTTTCCTTCTTATTCTCATCGTGCTATACACCATCCTTTCTACGTTTATTGCCATAATGACAGGTGGTGATAAATTCCCATAAACCGACTGTCTTTGAATCCTGTTGTTGACATTGTTGACATTGGGTCGGACCAAGATAACGGATTGAAATTAGGCGATAAGAAATAGAAAATGTGCCCCAAATGGCGCTTATGCTGGCGTTTTTGACCCCGAAATGAGCCTTTTAAGAAGGCAATATGAAAAGGTTTTGAAAGTCAGAAGAAGAATGGTGTCGTGTTCAGGCCAAGGTCTAATGGCAGGGCAGGCATAATGGAATCATCCGGCAAATGGATGAGGCCCGGATAATGTAGCAGGAATACCGCAATTTATCCATGATGTATGTATACACGTAATCACTTGACATATACACAAATAGAGTATAGAATAAATTCAATTTCTGGATCTCGGGAAGAGAGCGGAAATCTGAGAAAATTACCAGGATATCCCTGTATCTCAGGTGAACGCAGTGAACGGACGTGAGGGAAAATCATTAATGGCTTTTTCGCCTGAAGAACATACTTTTTTTTGAGGATTGACGATGGAAGAAGTGAATGCCCTAAAAATTCGTAATAATCTTGGGGAGATTTTGGACCGCCTGACCAAGAATGGTGAGCCTATTTTTATCAGCAAGGGCCGGAAGATCCGTGCTGTCTTGGTGACTCCTGAACAATTTGAGAAACGATTCTTGGACTGGCAGGCTGAGGAAAAGAAAAAACAACTTTTGACATCAATAAAAAGACTGCGGGGGAAAAAACGCGAAAGCGGTGCCAGTATTGAAGTGCTTCGGCAGCTCAGAGGATATGAGAAATGATGTGGATCATCGACGCCTCGGTTGCAGTCCGCTGGGTTTTGAAGGATGAGGTCCATCCCAATGCAGATGCTGTCTTGGAAAAGGTGATAGATAAACCTGCCCGGTTTGCAGTCCCTGAGTTGTTTGCTTTCGAAGTATTCTCTGTGCTGGAAAGACTCCATCCAGCAGGGCTTGAAACGTTCAGGAATGGGATACTTCCTTTGCTCCAGGGAGGAGTCTTCCGACAACCGATGACGGAAAAGCTGGCGAAAAAGGCGGATCGATTCGTGAAGATGGGATTGACAGGGTATGACGCATGCTATGCTGCTCTGGCACGTGATCTAAAAGGTATTTGGCTTACTTTCGATAGTAAGGCACATGAATTGATTAGAAATGAAAAGATGTCATGGCCGTTGCACAAGGAATTGCCTCCTCATTGGAATGGAGAGAGCTGAGGGCTGTTGGCTCAAAGGAGCTTCCTGGTAAAATTGAAGCGAACTGTCAATCCTGGTTTTTTGGCGAGTTGAGTTGATAAAAGCGGGACAAGCAGGGCTTGAATGAATAGCCAATGAGTTTTCGCTGGATATCATTTATGTTTTCGGAAGCCAGACAAATCGTCAAGAGAAAAAAAGGACCCACCGAGTGATCGATGAGTCCCAGTAGACGCAGTGGCGTCCCCAACCGGATTTGAACCGGTGTTGCCGGCGTGAAAGGCCGGTGTCCTGGACCTGGCTAGACGATGGGGACGCAAGCCATTCAAGGTTGAAACGGCGTTGCGAAAAAATGGTCACCGCCGGGGTATTCACCCCAGAGAGGGTCCTTCAATTATTTGGTGGGCCGTGCGAGAATCGAACTCACGACCAACGGATTAAAAGTCCGCTGCTCTACCAAACTGAGCTAACGGCCCGCGAAAAAATTATTTATAACAGTTCAAGTTTTAGGTGTCAAAAGAAATTTTACATCTCCATTGTTCTTTATTCTTTCTCCTCTTTCTGTTAAGATCACACTCCAATTCAGTCACCAGTTACTTATCCCTGACCAGGGTGCTACATTTCATGCATATCTTCTGAGAGGAGTCCACCATAGATGATTTATAAAACCACCCCATTCCTTCGTATGATCCTGTTTTTACTCCTGATCATCATTTTCGGTATGGCCTTTTGCCCCGAGCGGGCAAGATCGGATGACGAGTATGATATCCTTTTAAAAGGGGCTCTTGATTACAATGCAAAAATCAGGGAGTCAGGTGCTCCATGGTCCCAGGACCTTGGAGAGGATGGTGTACTGCTCATGCGGCCGGAGGTGGCCCAATCATTCGGCTTTCAGGTGTATGTGGATGAAAATTACCGCATGTTTCATGAGAAACTCGACCAGGCGGAGGAATTTCTTAATCAGACAATCGAGGCCATGAAATCAACTTCCTGGGGGAAAAAGAAAGAAGATCATGTGGCCAATGTGGCTCACTTTGCATGCCTCTATCAAAAAACCATGCGTTCAGCCGATGAAGATCTGAAAAAATACCGTGCGGCGCTGCATGGGAAGAAAGATGAACGGTTTGACAGGAAGCGATGTGCAAGTCTTGTGCAGAAGCTCCTGAAAGAAGGGCTTGAACGCAACGGTCGCAATTTGAGGGATGCCCTTGGGTACCTATACAACAAGAGCCGGGGCATTGAGCCTCCTGACGGGTTTCCGCTTACCCCTGAAAATATCCGGTTTGTAAACTACGTGTTCGATTATTTCCTCAAGAAGGCAAAGCCTTCAGCTCTGGGAATGTTCGACTTGGACCGCATGTTTTCATCTCCAGGTTCACAAAACCTGGACTTGCTGAAGAAAATCTTGGGCCGGGTGGAACGCCGGTATCTCCCTCTCATGGAGTCGGTTTTGAAGCGGCATGAGAAGGAAAAGTACAGGGTGGAGCCGCTATTGTTTCTTGCGCTGATGCGGCAGGAATCCAGGTTTGATCCCCTTTCCATATCCCAGGTGGGCGCTGCCGGTATTACA
>QMLQ01000336.1 GCA_003646815.1 Deltaproteobacteria bacterium
TGCGCGCTTCTGGATTTGTTTTATCCCCCGAGCTGCTGTGCCTGCGGCCGAAGTCTGGAGGATGCGGATATTGTTTTATGCAGGAGCTGCCTGGAGGGAATAATCACCCTGTCAGAAGGCTGCCCGCGCTGTGGTTCCCCCTTAGAGGGGAAGGAAGGTGAATGCATCTGTTGCTCGAGGCTTGACCCTGAGCTGGAGCTGGTGCGTTCGGTGGCCTGGTTCATGGGGGCTGTGCCTGAGCTCATCCATCGTTTTAAATACCAGGGATTATATCGCCTGTCGGTTTTTATCGCGGAATTCATGGTTTCACATCCGGCCTCAAGCGAGGTCCTGGCTCCTGCAGAAATGCTGGTTCCTGTTCCGTTACATCGCTGGAGAAAACTCAGAAGAGGTTACAACCAAAGCGAGAAAATCGCGCAGGAGCTCACCGCTCTCAGCGGGAAAGAACTCGCCTGCGACTCTCTAGTGCGGGTGCGCAGGACCAGGAGTCAGACCAGGCTTACTCCCCGGGAACGCAAGCTTAATGTCTCCGGCGCTTTCAAGGTCAAAGAACCTGCGAAGTTCACTGGGCGCACAGTGCTGCTGATAGACGATGTAATGACCACCGGGGCCACTCTGAGTGCCTGTGCGGTTTCCTTGAAAAAAGCGGGGGCGAAAAGAATTCTTGCATATACCTTCGCCCGTGCATAAAATATTATTTTAGTTGGTTGTCTGAATCTCTGTTAATATCTATATTTAAATTTTACTGATTTTATCTTTTTCAGGAGGAGATTATGGCCATCAAGATTGGAATCAATGGATTTGGACGGATCGGGCGCTTGGTTTTCAAGGCTGCAATGGCTGATGGATCTTTCGAGGTGGTCGGGGTGAACGATATCACGGATGCAAAAACCCTGGCCCACCTGCTCAAATACGATTCCATCCACGGGCACTACCCGGGTGAGGTGTCTGCCGATGGGGAAAACATTGTGGTCAATGGCACCCGGGTCCCGGTGACAAGCGAAAGAGACCCGGAAAATCTCCCTTGGGCCGATCTGGGTGCTGAAATCGTGGTGGAATCAACCGGTGTCTTCGCCACGGCCGAGTTGTTGAAAAAGCATCTCAAGGCCGGAGCAAAGAAGGTCTTGCTAACAGTGCCGCCCAAGGATAAAAGCGGCGAGGTCAAGGTGGTGCTGATGGGAGTTAATGACCATATTCTGCAAAGCTCCGATGTGCTGGTTTCCAACGCCTCCTGCACCACCAATTGCCTGGCTCCAATGGCCAAGGTACTTAATGAGGCTTTCGGTATCGAGCACGGCTTGATGACCACGGTGCATGCTTTCACCAATGACCAGCGTACCTTGGATATGCCGCACAAGGATCTGCGCCGTGCACGCGCGGCCTCGCTGTCGATGATCCCCACCACTACAGGCGCGGCCCGGGCTATCGGCAAGGTGATCCCCGAGCTGGATGGTAAGCTGGATGGTCTGGCGGTGCGCGTTCCGGTCCCCGATGGCTCGCTCACAGATCTCACCGCCCTGCTGAGTAAGAGCGTAACCAAAGAAGAAGTCAATGCAGCTTTCAAAAAGGCAGCCGAGAGCGAGCTCAAGGGCATCCTCGAATACTGCGAAGACCCTGTAGTATCCATCGACATAGTGGGCAACTCCCACAGCTGCATCTTCGACTCCCTCTCCACCAATGTCATCGGGGGCAAGCTGGTCAAGGTGCTGGGCTGGTATGACAACGAGTGGGGCTATTCGTGCCGCTGTATCGATATTATGAAAAAGATGGCCTGAAAAAGGCGTGAACAGGAAGTGAAGGCCGTTCGCTCCTCTCTTTCTTCAGTAGGATCGCCTGCGGCCTTTAGTTCTTGCGTGCAGGGGTAGCGGCCGTTTGCTAAGCCGCTACCCTTTTCACTGATGATGTTCTCAAAACGCTAAAACCCTCTTGTGGAGTACTGCCGTGAACAAACTTACAGTGAAGGATGTTTCTCTCCAGGGGAAACGGGTGCTGATGCGGGTGGATTTCAATGTCCCGCTGGATGAGAACCAGCAGGTCACCAGCGGCAAGCGAATCCGTGCCGCAGTGCCCACGATTGAATACATCCTGGAACAGGGAGGCCGCCTGGTATTGATGAGCCACCTGGGAAGGCCAAAGGGGGAGAGGATTCCCACAATGAGCCTCAAACCTTGTGTAAAGGTGCTCTCAGAGCTCATCGGCAAGGAAGTCGCCTTTGTCAACGACTGCATCGGCGAGGAAGTAGAAAAAGCGGTGGCCGCTTTGAAAGAGGGCCAGGTGCTGCTTCTGGAGAACCTGCGTTTCCATAAGGAAGAGGAAAAAAACGATCCAGAGTTCGCCCGGAAACTTGCTGCTTTAGCTGATGTCTATGTGAACGATGCTTTCGGCACCGCCCACCGGGCGCATGCCTCCACTGAGGGAGTGACCCGCTTTGTGGAGGTGGCCGTCTCCGGCTTTCTGATGGAAAAGGAAATACGTTACCTGGTAGGAGCGATCAACAACCCGGTGCGGCCCTTTGTAGCAGTTCTCGGGGGCGCAAAAATCAGCGGCAAGATCGATGTTATCTCCAACCTTCTTCCCAAGGTGGACAGGATCATAATCGGCGGGGGGATGGCCTACACTTTCTTCAAGGCCAAGGGCCTGGAAATCGGCAACAGCCTCTGCGAAGAGGACAAAATCCCCTTGGCTGCAGACCTTATGAAACAGGCCGGCGAAAAACTCCTTCTGCCGGTTGATTGCGTGGTAAGCGACAGGTTCGATTTTGCCAGCCGGAGCGTGGGCACGCTCAAAGTGGTGCCGGTGGAGGGGATCGAGAAAGAGTGGGAGGCTCTGGACATAGGTCCGGAAACCGAAAAACTCTTCTTAAATGTGCTCAACGATGCCAAAACCATAGTCTGGAACGGGCCCATGGGAGTTTTCGAGAAAGAAAAACTTGCCAAGGGCACGCAGACTATCGCTAGAAAACTCGCCGAACTCACAGACCGGGGCGCTACAACCATCATCGGCGGAGGTGACAGTGTGGCTGCAGTGGAGCAAATGGGACTCTCTGAGCGCATGACCCATATCTCCACCGGTGGAGGAGCATCACTGGAGCTTCTGGAAGGCAA
>QMLQ01000337.1 GCA_003646815.1 Deltaproteobacteria bacterium
AAATCCCCGCTCCAGTGCGGCAGGCTGGTTCCATATACATCCACTGCACGGGCGGCCAAAAGGTCATGGCAGGTATCCAGGAGTGTAGGCTGCAGCACGCTGTTAAAGCCCACGTGGCAGAAAAGAGGGCGGCTGCTGTCCCGGGAACGCACCACCTGGGCCAGCCACTGGATTCTGTCCGCCACGGCATGGGCGCGCCAGATTCTCCAGAGCCAGCTATCGTAATAGCCGGAAAGATCCGCCGGAGCGGTGATGTCTTCCCAATCCGAGATAGCTGTGCCGAATCTTTCGTTGAAGGCTTCCACTCTGCCGAAGCGTTCAGCCAGCCACCTGCGGTAGGCGGTCATCGAGTCACTGCAGGCACAGTCCTCGAAAGGGCGGCTGCGCGGCTCGTTCCAGAGGTGCCAGCCGAGAATATTATCGCAGCCCCGGTAGCGCTCCACCGCCTTGGCCACAAAACGTTCGGCTTTCCGGCGCACGAGGGGCCGGTCGAAACAGGGCCACCAGCCTCCCAGATAGTAGGCACCGCGGGCTCTAGGTGCCAGAGGACGGCCATCCGGAGCTATCCGCTGGGCCTCATATTTTCTGAAAAGCCACAGGGGTGCGCTCTCCACGATGAACTTGAACAGCACTTTCAAGCCCAAGGAAGCGGTCAACTCCAAGAGGCGGTCGGTAGTATCCCAGCGATAGAAACCCTCCTGGGGCTCGTGCCAAGCCCACTGGGGTCTGAGTTGAACCCCGGTAAATCCGAGTCTTTTAATATGCTTCAGGTCTTCTTCCCACTCTTCGGGCAGTGGTGTGGGAGCCCGGTAGTACTGAACAATAAGATGAAAATCCTCAGGAACCGGCATCTGTAGCTCTCCCCTTCTCTGCTAAGATTAGTTCCAATCCGAATAGTATCGTTATAGCGCACTGCATATCCTGAGAAAGGTATTGACGCAAGAATAAAAAATAAAACAGGACTGAAAAGTACGTAAGAGAAAAAGTAAACTCTCAAAGCTTTCTTTTTCTTGCCTGAGTGGTGAAAAATATATAATCTCAGATTGAATCTCGAGGGAGGATTCCGGCAAGAGGTGATTTATCTAGGCACAAGCGGTTTTTCCTACGATGACTGGAAGGGGGTTTTCTATCCCCGGGGGCTTGCCAAACGGGATTACCTGGTATACTACGCCGACCAGTTTCCCGCTTTGGAACTCAACTCCAGCTATTATGCAATCCCCTCGCCCAGGTTGATAGAAAGCCTTCTGAGGCGTACCCCTGAAGATTTCCAGATAGTGGTGAAAGCCTTCCGCGGCATAACTCATGAAAGAGAAGACTCAGCCGAAAGCAGCCGGAGAGCCTTTCTCGAGGCAGTAGCTCCCCTGGCCCAAGGTGGTAAACTGGCTGCTGTGCTGCTGCAGTTTCCCTACAGTTTCCACTATGGAAAAGCCCAGCTGGAGTTTCTCAACCGGCTGCTTGGGCAGATGAGGCCTTACCCTACAGTGGTGGAGTTCAGGAATGTGGGTTGGATGAACAGCCGGGTCTTGGATCTTCTGCGTTCCCATGATGCAGCGCTTTGCTGTGTTGATGAACCCCGGCTTCCCGGCCTCATGCCCCGCAGAGCACTCTGCACATCTTCCCGCTTGGCTTATTTGAGGTTTCACGGCCGGAACGCCCGGAAATGGTGGAACCACAATGAATCCTGGGAACGCTACGATTACCTCTACACCAGGGAAGAACTTCAGGAATGGATCCCGGCTATCAGATGGCTGGAGAAAAGTGCTGAGAAAGCATTTGTCTTTTTCAACAACCACCGCAGTGGTCAGGCGATTAAGAATGCCAGGGAAATGGGAAGCTTGCTGGGGCTACCCTTTCCGGCACAGGATGAAGAAGACACTCCGATTGTGGATTGAATATCGAGTTTCCAGATCCGGTTTTGTTTTTCCAGCCAACCTGAATGAAAAATTCTCTTAATTTCGCCTGTTCAAGGTCCTTTCCAGAAGTATTTGAAAAACTCGGCTTCGGGGGAGAGAATCAAAGTGGTGGTGGAGTCTATTGTTTTTTCATAGGCCTCGAGAGTTCGCACGAGAGTATAGAAACTTTCGTTCCGGTTAAAAGCCCGGGCGTAGATGTTGGCAGCCTCTGCATCGCCTTCACCGCGTATCTCCTGGGCTTTTTTCTCGGCTTGGGCGAGAATAATCATGGCCTGTTTATCCGTTTCAGCCCGAATCTTCAGTGCTTCCTCTTCTCCTTCGGAGCGGTACTGGTTGGCAATTCTCTTGCGCTCGGCTTCCATGCGGTCGAAAATAGCCTTTTCGTTTTCCTGGGGCAGATCGACCCTTTTTATCCGTACATCCAACACATTTATCCCGTATGCCTTTGCCTTGTCATCACTTCTCAGGGTAACCGAGTCCATGATCACGGAACGCATTGTGGAGATAATATCGTGAAATTTATGCCTTCCCAACTCCACCCGCAATTCAGAGTAAATTATGTCATCCAGTCTGGACTGGGCGCCGAATTCATTTTGTACCGCCTGCAGGAACCTCAATGGATCCACTATTCTCCATTTGGCGTAGTTATCCACGATGAGGGTCTTTTTATCTTGGGTCAGGATCTCGGTGGGCGCACTGTCATAGTCAAGTAGTCTTCGCTCTATTATGTACCCCTTTTCAATAAAGGGAATCTTGAAATGCAATCCCGGTTCTTTCACGATGCGCACCGGCTCACCGAACTTGGTGATTACTACCTGCTCGGTTTCCCACACCCGGTAAGCCGAGCTCAATAGTGCGATCAGAACCACTGCCAGCACAACAACCAATATGGAAACATTACGGCTCATTTTTGACTCCTTCATAAACCTAAAGGTCAGGAGATAATTTCAATAGATGATGGGGCCATTTTCTCTTTCCGCGCTTTGTTGATTTACTGTTTCATGCGCATATCCAGCAGCGGCATAAGCCCGCCACCATCTTTCACCTTAGCGATGTACTTTCTCACCCGGGGAAGAATCTTTTCCATGGTCTCCAGATAGAGCCTTTTCTCAGTAACCGAGGGAGCCCGTTGATACTCGGCGAGTACTTTGAGGAAGCGCTTGGTTTCCCCCTGAGCCCGCAGGATAC
>QMLQ01000338.1 GCA_003646815.1 Deltaproteobacteria bacterium
AAGAAAAAGAGGAGATTGGTAAGGGCATTTCTCTCTCCGGGAGAGGGAAACAATGGTTCATATCCCCGGACAGTAGTGAGCCTGATACAGGGTTCGTCTCTCAGATTTTTGATGACAAAGTCTCCCGCAGCATGGTGCCACGGACGCACCTGGCACGAAGTCACAGGATCATAGAGCAGGGTCATAGTCCGGGCGGCCTGGAAAAAGAGCTGAAAAAAAAGCTTGTGTGAAGCAGCGTAGTAACCCCTGTCCTGATCCCAGATACAGAGATACTGCCTGCCTGTGGAATCCAGGGAAACATGCCACTCATGATACCCTTCAAGCCATTCTTCGAGCAGGAATGAAAAGGCTTGTTTTTGATGTGCCCGGCCCAAGTCTCTGTTCCCCATAAAATACACCCTCGGAAGGGAGGCGGAAGGACGCCTGGCATTCAGGAGGGCCAGGGTTTCGTATTCCCGTTCCAAAACGGCCCTGCTATTATCAGTTATGGCCGCGATCAGAGAAAACTTGCGGGATACTCCCTCTCCTTTTACTTCAACACTTGCCACATGGTAAAAAGCCCCCTGTTTTTCACTTCGTATGATGATCTTCCTGATGTTGTCATTCCAGGATGTTTTTTCGGGTTGATCGTGAAGCGCATTCAAGAGGTCATCATGGTGGTCCTCGATGAGGAAGGCCAGGGCGGCATTAAAGTAATCTCCGAGTTTGAGATACGGGTGCGGTGTTGCAGGGGCTATGAGATAAGGCTTTTCAAGATCTTCAGGGCCTGGAGATATGTCTCCGTGTGGGGAGGAAAAAAGGAAAGAATGATTATAACCGTGCATGGGCCTCGGCGGCAATCTGCCCCACCGTCTTTTTTTCAAGAATACCGTTTTCGTAGAGTTCTATCCGGACTGTTTCTTCGCGAAGCTGTTCCAGGTCTTTCTTTATTTCAGTTGCTCCCAGGTTTCCGAGAAGATGAGCAGCGTATCCCCGTACAGCAGGATCCTGGTCTTTGAGATAGGGGATAAAATGGAGGGTGTGTTTCCGCAACAGGTCGGGTTTTTCTCCGGCAATGGATCCAAGGGTGCGGAGGGTGATGGCTCTCCTGGTTTCATCACCAAGGAATTGGTAGAGTTCCGGGATATAACCGGCAAACAGGTCCAGCTTGTGCCGGATGATTTCACCGATTGCCTCGAATGCCCCCCAGCTTGATGCAGCCGTATCTGAGATAGAGGTGAAAAGGCGTTGGAGGAGTTTTGAGATACTGGAAGGGTTGTCGGCGGCAATTTTTGCGGATACACACCCGAGAGCCTCTGCCGCCCGGTGCCGAAACTCCGGGTCAGCCGAATAGAGAAGACGCATGAGATTTCTTTCCATCTTCCGGTCTGTTTGTGCAGCCTCGATCAATGGATCGAGCTTGTAAGATTTGACCAGGTCTTCGACTTCCTTCTTTGTGTAGGATTTCCCTGTGCCGGGTTTCCTTTTTTCCCTCACGGGCGGCTTGGCTGTTTCCAGTTTTTTCCTCACGCCGTCTGCGGTGACTTCCAGGACGTCCTCGTGGAAACGCACGAAAAAGAGGGCACCGGAAATACGCCGTCCTTCAAAGACGCCGCCCGGGACAATAAGGTGGTTCACGTAATCGTAGTTCTCAATTTGTTCTTCCGTATAATCCTCTCCGGGGGCCAGGTTCCAGGCAAGGTCCCAGTCCATGTTGCATCCAAATACCAGGGCCTCTATCTGCGCTGAGCCCAGGTTGTGCCCGGTGACGTCGCATGCATAGACGGCTCCGCAGGAACAAACGCCCACCGGCATCTCGTTGGCCCTGCGGAGGTTCAATTCTTTCGGTTTTTCTATCATCATCCCGCAGAAGGGACACGTGGGCCTCTTTATATATTCTCTCCCGAGGAGTTTGTTTTCACGCATAGGTATTTACCATTGTTTTCGCGTTAGACCCGGACTTTCAAGTCCATGTCCCGCGAATTTTCATCATATTCAAATTCGGTGATCTCAAAGTCAGAGCGTTTTTCCCGGAAGTGAACAAGCCAGTTTTTGAATCGGGGTCCGGCAAACGCGCAGTTAAGGGTTCCGATTCGTGCGTTCAGCTTTTTCAATTTTGGGACTACATTTTCTGAAAACGCGGTCATGATTTCAAATTTGTCGTCTTCAGTCAGTTCTTCCTGCATATCATCCTCTTCCAGTGCCTGTGGCCTCTGTGGCTTTTCGTGCGCAAGGCGCAGTTGTTTTGCCGAGGGGCCTTTATTTGATCTTCCCTATTTGCTCGGTCCGGGGAGGTCCAGTGTCATGCATTGACTGGAAGGGCCGCAGGACTTGGCGGTAATCTTCGGTTGGTTCCCGCCGGGACCGGCGCCAATGGTGTAATTCGTGCGGCTCACAACTCGTTCAAAGGAATCGGATTGGCAGGCAGGGCAGGTTATCTCAACTTCTTCGCCGGCGCTGGTAAAGAGTTTCTCAAAAATAGTGCCGCACTTCAAGCACCTGAATTCAAATATAGGCATTGCGTTGCTCCTTGATTTGGAGATAAAATAGCTCAGGGGTTTACGATTCACCGTTCAAGGGTTGCTTCTTAGTTCGCAACCCTTGAAGGGTGAACCTGAGTAACTATAAGAATATAGCCATGTATGGAGACAAAGTCAAATGACGATTCTCTCATTTCATCCCTGTTTCGGGGCTGATAAGCAAATAATCCTCGGGCCCAGGCCCCTGAGTCTTGAAGACCGCTTACACATTGGTCAGGCCGATGCCATTCTCTTACCCCAGGGATGTTCCGCGGAACTCTACCTTGCCTGTGCGCATTCGCGGGCCGCTGTTTTCCCGGAATACGGTGTCCGCTTTAAATATCCGGGGAAAACAGGACAGGCAAAGTTATTCCAGGAATTTTCAATTCCCCATCCTGAAACACGCTGCTGGAGAAGTACCGCAGAATTGACGGTCTTCCTGAAAAAGGGGAATCCCTTGCCCCATGGATTTCCCTTTTTTCTCAAGATTGACGGTTTGCATGAAGGGGAGGGCGTGTTTTTTATTGAAGAGGAGGCAAACCTCCGTGATGTGCTGGGGCAGCTGAGGGAAAGAGAAGCATCA
>QMLQ01000339.1 GCA_003646815.1 Deltaproteobacteria bacterium
AATCACCGAGCCCTCGGTGCCTGCATTGTTGGCAATCTGGCGCAGGGGTTCCTCGAGGGCGCGCTTGACTATCTGGACCCCGATCTGTTCATCGGGATTGTCGAGTTTGAGCTTCTCCAGAGCAGGGATGCAACGCAGCAGAGCCACACCGCCGCCCGGAACGATACCTTCTTCCACCGCCGCCTTGGTGGCATGCAGTGCGTCCTCCACTCTGGCCTTTTTCTCTTTCATGGCGGTCTCGGTGGGGGCACCCACATTAATTACAGCCACACCACCGGCCAGCTTGGCCAAGCGCTCCTGGAGTTTCTCCCGGTCGTAGTCGCTGGTGGTATCCTCGATCTGCTGGCGGATTTGATTGATCCGGCCCTCGATGGCTTCTTTCTTACCGGCGCCTTCAACCAGGGTTGTGTCGTCCTTGTCGATGGTGACGCGTTTTACTTGGCCCAGATCGCCCATCACCACATTTTCCAGCTTGAGGCCGATTTCCTCGCTGATCACCCGGCCGCCGGTGAGGATAGCAATGTCCTCGAGCATGGCCTTGCGGCGGTCACCGAAGCCGGGCGCCTTGACCGCGGCCACTTTCAGGGTACCGCGGATCTTGTTCACCACCAGGGTTGCCAGGGCTTCGCCCTCGACATCCTCGGCGATGATGAGCAGAGGTTTGCCGGTCTGGGCAACCTTCTCCAGGATGGGCAACAGATCTTTCATAGCGCTGATTTTCTTGTCATGAATCAGCACATAGGCATCCTCGAGCACACATTCCATCTTCTCGGTATCGGTGACGAAGTAGGGGCTCAAGTATCCCCGGTCAAACTGCATGCCGTCCACTGTCTCGAGGGTTGTTTCCGCTCCCTTGGCTTCTTCAACAGTGATCACTCCATCCTTGCCGACTTTTTCCATGGCTTCGGCGATCAGGTTACCGATTTCCTGGTCGGCATTGGCGGAGATGGTACCCACCTGGCTTATTTCCACCTTGTCCTTGCAGGGTGTGGAGAGTCGCTTGAGCTCATCCACCACGGTTTCGACTGCTTTATCGATCCCGCGTTTGATGCTCATGGGGTTGGCTCCGGCGGTGACACTCTTGAGCCCTTCTTTGAAAATGGCCTGGGCCAGCACGGTAGCTGTGGTTGTGCCGTCACCGGCCACATCACTGGTCTTGGAGGCCACCTCCCTGACCATCTGGGCGCCCATGTTCTTGAAAGGCTCTTCCAGCTCGATTTCCTTGGCCACGGTGACCCCGTCCTTGGTCACGGTGGGAGAGCCGAATTTCTTGTCCAGCACTACATTACGTCCTTTGGGTCCCAGGGTCACCCGCACCGCCTCTGCCAACTGGTTAACACCCTCCAACAGACTGGAACGGGCATCGGCGCTGAATTCAATTATTTTAGGCATACTCTTTCCTCCTTCTGGTTAACCGGCGGCCCTGGCCAAGCCGAAACGCCTCGGCCGCTCTGGTTTAAAACGGTTGCACTTTGGAGAGAAACTTCCAGGGTTATCAGATAATGGCGAGAACATCGCTTTCACGCATAATCAAATAATCCTCGTCATCTATAGTCACTTCAGTACCTGAATATTTACCATAGAGGACCTTGTCACCTTCTTTAAGCTCCATTTTGATTCTTTTGCCGTCTTCGGTGAGGCTTCCCGGGCCTACAGCCACTACTGTGCCCTGCTGGGGTTTCTCTTTGGCTGTATCGGGAATGATGATGTTGCCCTTTTTCACTTCGGTTTCTTCGAGGGGTTTAACGACCACGCGGTCTGCTAAAGGCTTGATGTTCATAACTGCACCTCTCTGGTTTTGGAAGTTAAAAAGTTGGTTCGGGTTGAGCATCAAGAAATTACTGGATGAACACCTTCTTTTGTTAGCACTCATTTAAATAGAGTGCTAACAAACAGGATAAAAAAAATCAATTGTCTTGCTTGGATACCGGGCAACTGGCGGCATCGGCACACTCAGTGCAACCGGAAACCTCACCCTTTTTGCCCTTGTCCTCTTTTTTGGACTTGTAATCAGTAGCATAAAAGCCACTGCCCTTGAAAATAAAAGAACCAGGGCTCAGAATCCGTTCCACTTTTGTGCTGTTGCACTTAGAACAATTGATTTCGGGGGTCTCATTGATACCCTGAAGAATCTCGAACCTGTTTCCGCATTCAGTACACTCATATTCGTAAATCGGCATCTTATTCCCTTTCCATCGTTATGTTGTTTGCAACTATCGAGTTACCTTATTTTAACCTCAAGCAAAAGATATACCAAAATCACCTCCGGATCAAACGGACACTTTTTACTCAAATAAAATTATAAGGTTATCCGGATTTTGCAAACAATTTGATAAATTTCGAATTCCGGCCGGACCTGCCCTCATGACAGATCTATTTTGTCAAATCGGCAGACCCAGCCGGATTTGCCGTTCTCAACCCTCCAGGCCCGCCTTGATTTCTCCAGGGACCTGCTCTTGCTGAGTCTGGGCCTCAAAGCTCACCTTTTCGGCGGCCTCATCATAATGCGCCGTGATCAAAGTGCCTTTCGGCGGCTGAGTCTCCAGCACATAACGGGCCAGAGGATTCTGAATCCACTTCTGGATCAGCCTCTTCAGCGGACGGGCTCCATAAACTGGATCATACCCCCGAGTAGCCAGAAAGTTCAGTAAGCTTTCATCGCATCTCAGGCTCAGGCCTCTTTCAGCCAGCACGCCTTCGAAACGTTTCAACTGGATGCGCACAATCTGTTCGATGTGCTCCGGCTCCAGAGAGTTGAACATGATTATATCATCTATGCGGTTCAGGAACTCGGGCTTGAAGGTGCGCCGCAGGGCTTGGCGCACCTCGAGTTCTGCGCGGGCCCGGTCGCTCTGGGCAAGATTTTCAATTATCGAGCTCCCCACATTACTGGTCATGATGATTACAGTGTTGGAAAAATCCACCACCCTGCCTTTTGCATCTGTCAGACGGCCGTCATCCAGCATCTGCAGCATCACATTGAAGGTGTCCGGGTGGGCCTTTTCGACCTCATCGAAAAGCACCACCGAATCAGGTCTTCTGCGCACCGCCTCGGTGAGCTGGGCGCCCTCCTCATAAC
>QMLQ01000340.1 GCA_003646815.1 Deltaproteobacteria bacterium
ATTCCTTATCGGATAGCCGGGCAAGCCGGTAATGGAGCAGCCGATTTTCTCAACTCCGGCAGCCACAATATTGTTGATCACTACGTTACGAAAGGCGCCCATACCCGGTTTTTCCATGCCTTTTTTGAACGGCCGGGCACGGTTGCCCAGACGCAGGAAAAGGGGCACATGCACGTTCTTGATACTGATATTGGAAATCGTGATATTCTCCATCGTGCCGCCATCCACAATTTCCAGGGCGATGCCGGAGATGCCTTTCGGCAAGGCGTAAAAGCCTTTCTTGCCGTACCAGGAATCTATCACGCAGTTGGTTATCGAGATGTTTTTGAACCCACCGTTGGATTCGGTTCCCATTTTGATCGCGTTGCAGCCGCTGCCCAGCACGCAATTGGTGATGGTCACATTCTCGGTGGGCCGATCCGCGGTGCTCTTCAGGGTCATGGCATCATCATCGCTGTTGCCATAGCAGTCGGAAATGAGCACATTACGGCAACAGTCGATGTCGATCATGTCATTGTTGTAGGTGCTGTGGTTGTATACATGGATACCCCGCACGGTGACAAACTCACAACCCAGGTAGTGCTGCATCCACATGGGCGAGTTACGCATTTTGATACCTTCGACCAGCACATGTTTGCAACTGACGAAGCGGATTACATAGGGGCGGTTTCCATATTTTTTCCACTGGAAAGCTTGGCCTTGGCCATCGATGGTACCTTTACCGGTGATGGCTATATCGTGCCGATCCTCGGCGTAAATCAGACTCTGGCTGACATAATTGTCCGTATAGGAACGGAACTTGGGGACTATCTTGGGAAAGTCGGCTGTATCAGTGCTGCCCAGGAGGGTGGCCCCAGCTTCCAGGTCCAGAGTCACCAAGCTCTTGAGGAAAATCGTGCCGCTCAAATAGCGGCCGGCAGGAAAATAAACCCTGCCTCCCCCGGCCTGGTGGGCTGCATCTATCGCCCGCTGGATAGCCTCGGTATCCTTGGTTTCACCATCGCCGGCTGCTCCATAATCCCTGACATTGAAAACCACTGAAAGTGAACTCCCCTGCTCAAGCTTTGCAAAACCGGCATGCTGGATTCCGCCTAACAGGAACATTGAAAGACCCAGGACAAAAGCGGGATACTTTGTCTGCATTTTACCTCTCCTTCCAGGGGTAAAGTAAGCAAGAAGTATCGACTGAAATCCGCTTGATTTTCGATTTGCTGTTTGTGGGATCTATCTGAGGCTTTGGATTTCAATTTACAACTTGAGGTATGTTCCAGTAAAGATTCTATCTCATTCCGGCCGGGGAAAAGTTGTGTAATTTCCGAGTTTTTCTTCAACTGGTTTGCTAAATCGGCAGCGAAATTCTGAAAGGTACTTTCCATGGGAGCGGCATACTATGGAAGATCCGGGAGGCGGGTAAGATTTCAAAAAAAAAATCAAGCTCCCGGAAAAACACCGGAAGCTTGGAGAAAAATGTTGAAGCAGGAGAAACAGATTCAACTTTTATCCGCAAAAAGCAACTTGCCTTTCATTCCGTTTCTGACTTCCTCAACTTCAGTGCCCAAAAGAAGCCTGAGGAAAGTGGGAGCTACATCTTTCAGGGTGCCATCTTCGCGGAGCTTGGTCTTGGGTGGCCCCACAATGAAAAGGGGCACCTTGTTCGCCGTATGGAAAGTATTGGGCTCACCATCCTCGGTGATCATTTCCTCGATGTTGCCGTGATCTGCGGTTATCATGACGAAGCCATCTTTCGCCCGGATCGCATTGACTATTTGTGCAAGAGCCTTATCCACAGCCATCATGGCTTGTATCCCGGCGCTGACATCACCGGTGTGGCCCACCATATCCGGATTGCACAGATTGATCAACAAAACCGTTTTTGAATCTCCCTCTTTTATTATTTCGAGGACCTTCTCGGTCAGATTCTCGATCTCTATCTTGGGAAACTTCCGGTAAGGTTCGAACTTGTAACCGGGCTCACCTTTGTGCTGATCATACTCCTTGATATAGCGCCGTAGATCCGGAGGCAGGGGCACAGTGATCCTTTCTTCTCCGGGTAGTGGATCCCCCACCTTGTTGCCTGAAAGCAAGGTCAGGGCCTTTGCCTTGTCGACCCCGCTCACCCTCCACTGTCGAAAACCCCGGGTTGAGAGGACCTTGCCCAGGCTAATATCCTGGACCGGTTCGCGGAAAGCCACCGGACAATTCATTCCGCGGTAGTACTCCACCAGCCCCACGATATGCAGGGTGTCATAATGCAGAGCGGGACGGTTTTTCCAGCGCTCGAAACGTTTAAGGCCGGTGTAGGTATCATCCGGGGATTTTCTAAGCCTTTCGGTCAGATCAGTGACCGGGTCCACCAGCATTCTCATCAGGAATTCGCCTCGGTCCTTGCGGAAATTCCAGTGGATGAGCACGTCGTGGTTGTCGACGCCCTGGTAGTCGCCGAGCACTGTAGGTGTGACATACTGGTCGGTCAAGCCTTTATCGTAGGCTGCTTTAAGGGCCTGTTCTGCATTTTCCATTCTTTGGCCTTGCCCCTCGATAATGGCCCGGAAAGTGGCTTCGGTCTTGTACCAGGAGTCGGCGCTGCGGTTCATGGTAATATCACGGCCGCCGATGGTGGCCACCTTGAAATCCACATCCTTATCGCCGATGATCTCGCTTGCCGTGCTCATAAGATCTTCCAGGAAGCGCGGAGCACTGAACGGCGGGGTGCCCCGGCCATCCGAGAAATAATGAATAACTATCTTTTTCCCGCCCCGCTGCACGATCCGGCGCATTATGGCATAGAGGTGAAGGATGTGGCTGTGCTCTTGGTTGTTGGAGACCAAACCCATCAAATGCACGGCGCTGTTGTAAGCTACAGCGTAGTCGATGGCTTCATCGATCACGGGGTTAACCATCACTCCATTTTGAATGGCTCTGTTTATCTGATACATCGGGTGGACGTAATCCACCCCGCTCAACACCTCGTGCCCTACCGCAGTGGAACCTTTGGCGCCTTCGGGCATTCCCACTGGTGGGCCTACCGCGATCAGTTCTGTGTAGCTGGTCTCTTCAAAAAACCTGCTGTTG
>QMLQ01000341.1 GCA_003646815.1 Deltaproteobacteria bacterium
AAGAAGGCATCAAAGCAACTGGAGCGTAACCTTATTCAAAAGGCGCTGAAAATAACGGGAGGGAACAAAACGCAGGCCGCAAAAATCCTTGAAATCAGCAGGCCCATCCTCATTGCAAAAGTCAAGCAATACGGGCTGGAATAATCACACTTGCGCATCAGCAAGTCTCAGACCTAGCTGAAGAGCCTTCTTGTTGAGCTCCAGGAAATCAGGAGGGGTCCTCTTCTCCAGAACTTTTTCCAGGGTGTCCACTTTTATCATCTGTGTCAGGCCGAGAAGTGTTCCCAGCATACAGATGTTAAAGACGATGGGTTTCCCGATCTCTTCCACGACCGCTTTGTACATACCCAGTTCCACCTGCCGCGCATCTACCTTACGCTCGAGTTTGACGTAGTTGCTGTCCGTCAGCAGAAGCCCGCCGGGCCTGATGATACCTGCGAATTTATTGTATGCCTCCTGAGTAAGGCAGATGAGGTAATTGGGATGAATCACCTTGGGATAGCGAATGGGGTCCTTGGACAGGATCACATCCGCCCTGGTTGCTCCCCCACGGGCCTCCGGCCCGTATGCCTGTGTTTGTACGGCGTTCAGGCCTTCATAAATAGCTGCCGCTTCAGCCAGAATAATAGAAGCCGTGATCACTCCCTGCCCCCCGGAACCGCTGAAAACTATCCTTCTTGTTATCATAACCGATTACCTTCTCCCGTCCTGGCCCAATCCCCTGCAACGCTCGACAAGGACAGAATACTCGCCCGAGTATTCCGGGCGTTCTTCTTCCACAAAGATACCGCGCTCGATAATATCGGGGTTTTCTGAGGCCTTTTTTGACCCTAAGGGCGCCGTCCCGTTCCGGTAACTTTCCAACATGTCAACCGCACTTCCGAGCTTGTTCTTCCTTCCATAATAGGTGGGGCACTGGCTCATCACCTCCACCACCGAAAAGCCCTTGTGTTGAATAGCCTTTGCGATGAAGCGGCTTATTTCCTGCACGTGATAGGTAGTTGTCCTCGCCACGAATGCGGCCCCTGCGCCTTTTGCCACCTCCACGATGTCAAACGCGTGATCGATACTTCCAAAAGGGGCGGTGGTACCCCGTTCACCAAAGGGCGTCATGGGCGAAAATTGTCCGCCTGTCATCCCGTAGATACGGTTGTTCATGATAATGGCAGTCAGGTCCAGGTTTCGCCTGGCTGCATGAATGAGGTGGTTTCCTCCTATTGCCAGAGCATCGCCGTCTCCCATGGGCACGATAACTTTCAGGTCCGGTCTCCCCATCTTCACACCGGTGGCAAAAGCGATGGCCCGTCCGTGTATCGTGTGCATGGTATGAAAATCAAGGTATCCTGACATCCGGGAAGAACATCCGATACCGGAGACAATCACGATTTCATTCTTCTCAAGGCCCAGTCGCTCAATGGCTCGGATCATGCCGGTCATGACGGTACCGTGTCCACAGCCGGCGCACCAAAGATGCGGGAAAAACCGTTGTCGAATATACTCCCTTACCATTGTCTCTAAACCCCCTTACCCCCGATCACATTGAGCGTCTGCAGGATATCCTGGGGCGAAATAAATATCCCGTCAAACCGATTGGAGAGATAGACCCTTTCCGGATTTGACACTGCCTTTACCACTTCCTGGCATATCTGCCCCCGATTCATTTCCACCACAAGAACGTGACTCCGCCCTTCACATTTTTTTCGAACGGTTCTCCTGGGAAAAGGCCACAGGCTCTGAAGCTCCAGCAACCCTATTTTTGCCCCCCTATTCCTTCGCTCTTCCACCAGGTGGAGCGCACTCCTGGCCGGGCTCCCATACGCGATGAGCAGGTTCTCCGCATCTTCCAGATAATACTCCTTGTAGTGGGCTATGGCATCTGCGCGGTTTTCCAGCTTGTCAACCAGGTGATGGAGGAGGTCATATGCCACCCTCGGGTCAGTGGAAGGGAATCCCCACATGTCATGTACCAAGCCGGTGACGTTGTACCGATGCTTTCCTCCGAAATCGCTCATGGGAAGCCTGCCATCCTCCCGCGCCAGGTACGGGTGATAGTTGGTTCCCTTCGGGACGGAGGTTCGAAGTCTTTCCACTACTTCCAGTTCTCCCGGCGCCGGGATGACGACCTTTTCCCGCATGTGCGCCAGTACTTCATCAAACAGTAGCACAACGGGAGTACGGTAGGTCTCTGCCAGGTTGAACCCTTGTACTGTTATTTCAAACGCATCCTGGAGGTTGGACGCTGTAAGCGCGACTATGGAATGATCCCCGTGAGTACCCCACCTCGCCTGCATGACGTCGCCCTGGGCCACTGAAGTGGGAAGGCCGGTACTCGGTCCCCCTCGCTGCATATTCACCACAACAGATGGAACCTCCGCCATAACCGCATAGCCGATCGCTTCCTGCATCAGGGAAAAACCCGGTCCACTGGTCGCCGTCATGACCTTCAAACCAGTCAATGATGCCCCGATAATGGCGCACATGGATGAAATTTCATCTTCCATCTGCACAAAGGCAGCCCCCTGTTCAGGAAGCCTCTCAGCCAGGATTTCAGCAATTTCCGTGGAGGGGGTAATTGGATAGCCGGCGTAGAACCCGAGGCCCGCATAAAGTGCACCCAATGCCACCGCCTCGTTCCCTTGTATAAATTGTATGTCTTCTTCCACGGATCTCCCCTCTACTGGAGTTCAATTGCCATATCAGGACAGCGCAGTTCACAGATACCGCACCTGCTGCACTTGTCCGGATGGGCCCAACGGGCCTTCCCTTCATCATCAAAGTCCAGCGCCTCTTCCGGGCAGAAAGCCACGCAAATCCCGCAGCCTTTGCACCATTCCCGGTCGATGACTACTGCTTTTTCCTTTTTCGCTTTCGCGCTCTGCTTCATTTCACTTTATCCCTTATCACACGCTTATACCAACCCCTGATCCAGCATGGCGTCCACCACCTTCACAAACCCGGCGATATTTGCTCCTACCAGGTAATTTCCCGGCTCACCGTATTCTTCCGATGTAGTCAGGCAGGTATGATGGATGCTCTTCATGATATTCTGGAGCCGGTAATCCACT
>QMLQ01000342.1 GCA_003646815.1 Deltaproteobacteria bacterium
CAGGAGGAGTACCAGGGACAGGAGCAACAGGAGAATAAAGAACCTTGAACCGTAATCGTTTTTTTCCATATCAGCCAAAAATTCCTGGAAGATTTGTGAAAATGATCCGCTTTTCAGTGTCGCCTCTTTGTCCTCCAATATATGTAAGATACGTGCGATAGTCAAAACTATTTTGAAAAATGACCATTCTCTTGATCCGATGATGTTTCAATGTTATGAATAAAGCCATTCGGTTCACCTTCAGGGAGAAGTGGAAACCACATGAGTGAAAAGGATCTCTTACTTGCCATTGACAACGGCACACAGAGCCTCAAAGCCCTGGTTTTTGACCTGGAAGGGCGCCTCGTTGCCCAACAACAGGTAATGTTCACTCCCTATTTCTCGCGCGAACCCGGCTGGGCGGAACAGGACCCCGAGGTCTTCTGGCAGTCGCTTTGTGAGGCCTGTCAGGGGCTCTGGCACGATCACAAGGTAGAGCGAAAGAGAATTGCCGGGGTTTCCCTCACAACCCAGAGAGCCACCGTTATCAATGTAGACAGTGCCGGAAAACCACTACGTCCCGCTATGCTTTGGCTCGACCAGCGGAAGACTTACGGTTTACCGCCCCTGGGAGGATTGTGGGGGCTTGTCTTCAGGGTTCTTGGCCTTACGAAAACTATTGAGTACTTTCAGGTGGAAGCGGAGGCAAACTGGATCCGCGTGAATGAGCCGGAGGTATGGGAAAAGACGTATAAATATCTTCTTCTCTCAGGGTACCTCACCTATCGTCTCACGGGCGCATTTGTGGATTCCAGTGGATGTTGTGTGGGGTACCTCCCGTTCGACTATAAACATCTTTGCTGGGCACCTGAGTGGGATTGGAAATGGCGGGCGTTGCCAATGGATCGCGACTTGCTTCCGGACCTGGTTTCTCCGGCGCGCAAACTCGGGACCATTACAACAGTCGCTGAAGACGAGACCGGCATCCCTGCAGGCCTTCCCCTTATTGCGGCTGCTGCGGATAAGGCATGCGAAGTCCTCGGATCGGGCAGCCTTGCCCCATCAATCGGATGCCTGAGTTACGGCACCACGGCCACCATCAATGTTACCCACAAAAAATACCTGGAAGCCATCCCTCTGCTGCCTGCATACCCGTCCGCACTCCCCGATTATCACACCATGGAAGTGCAGATTTACCGCGGCTACTGGATGGTGAACTGGTTTAAAGAAGAGTTCGGACATCCGGAAATTCAAGAAGCGGCCATCAGGGGTATCGAAGCCGAGGCCCTTTTTGACAGGTTGGTTCAACATATACCTCCCGGTTCCATGGGATTGATCCTCCAGCCCTACTGGTCCCCAGGTCTCAAGCTGCCGGGGCCAGAGGCCAAGGGAGCCGTTATCGGTTTCGGGGATGTGCACACGCGCGGGCACCTTTACCGCTCGATTTTGGAAGGTATAGCATTTGCATTAAGAGAGGGCAAAGAGCGGATAGAAAAAAAGACACGTATTCCGATCACTGAGCTCAGGGTATCAGGCGGTGGAAGCCGAAGTATGGCTGCCATGCAGGCAACCGCGGACATTTTTGGCCTGAAGACTTCGCGCCCGTCTATTTATGAGACTTCGGGTCTTGGCGCAGCCATTGATTGTGCTGTGGGGCTCGGCCTTCACACTGATTTTGAATCGGCCGTCAAGTCCATGACACATATGGGCGATATTTTCGAGCCTGACCCCGATGTGCACAGGATATACCATGCCCTTTACCGGGACGTTTACCGGAAGATGTACAAAATCCTCAGACCGCTCTACCGGCGTATCCGGGAAATCACCGGGTACCCCGCATAAACAAACCCCCTCCTGGAAAGCCGGAGGGATCATGAAGCCCCTTCGGATTGCTTGCGAGGTGGAAGTAAGATATGACAGCGTTGAACGGGAAAAATATGAAGAACCAATTGGAAATACCCCCCAATGAACAGGAAAATGTTTTCAGGGTCCTGGTTAAGCATACCCCCGGAGCCATAGCCTTGTTTGATCGGAACATGTGCTATATGGCATACAGTGACCGCTGGATAATGGACTATAGCCTGGAACAGGCTGATTTGACCGGAAAATCTCATTATGATGTTTTTCCCGAACTGCCGGAAACCTGGAAACAGGAACACGAGAGATGTTTGGCAGGAGAAGTGATTCGACACGAACAGGAAATGTTTCCCAGGGCTGACGGGACAACAGATTGGGTGAAAAGAGAACTTCATCCCTGGCGTTGTGCGTCCGGCGAAATACGCGGTCTCATTATGTTCGCTGAGGTTATCACGGATCGGGTCCAGGCAGAAAACCGGCTTCGAGAATCCGAGGAGAGATATCGCAGTGTCTTCGAGCACACCGGAACCGCAACGGTGATAATTGAAGAAGATACCACCATCGCCCTGGCGAACAGCCAGTTTGAGAAGCTCAGCGGCTACAGGAGGGAAAAGATCGAAGGGAAAATGAAGTGGACCGAGTTTGTCGTACCGGAGGACCTGGTACGAATGAAGGCCTACCACGACCAGAGGAGGAAAGAAACCGGAAAGGCCCCGAACGAATATGAATTCCGCTTCAGAGACCGTTCAGGCTCTGTCAAACACATTTTCAATCAAGTGGCCCGGATCCCTGAGACAACCAAAAGCATAGCCTCCCTTCTTGACGTCACAACACTTAAGGAGGCGCAGCAAGCACTACGGGACTCTGAGGAGCAGTACCGGCTTGTTGTGGATAACGCCAATGACGTGATCGTTCTTGCCCAGGAGAAAAAGATCATATTCGTGAATAAAAAGGCAGAAGAAGTGACCGGGTTTCTCCGCCATGAACTTCTCAATCGCTCATTCAGTGACTTCATTCATCCCAAGGACCGGGAGGCACTCCTTGAAAGACATCAAAAACGGCTGGCAGGCGAGGATCTTCCCCTTAGAAATGTTGTCCGGGGAATAAATAGGGCCGGACAAACTTTCTGGATTGAAATCAGCACGATCCTTACAGAGTGGAAAGGGACTCCTGCAACGCTCAATTTTGTCCGGGACATCACGTCCCAGAAAAAGCTCGAA
>QMLQ01000343.1 GCA_003646815.1 Deltaproteobacteria bacterium
AAAAACACCGGGTTATAAACAGGTTCCGGATATATCGGACCCTCCTGCCGGTATAAAATGTGTGTTTGACTTTTCGGCCTTTTTGTCATCATAATTGCGCTGGTGCGGCCGGACAGGGGCCTTTTGTGATTTCTTGATCAAAATAATTGAATCCTCATAATTTCACAGCAAAAAACATGCCGGAAACAAGCGCTTCTGCATTCCATATTTCTCTACGATGATCATAGAGTTAGCGCCGAATCAGGCGAAGATCTCCCGCTGATAAGCGGGGGAAAGGCAAAAATTACAGCCGCGTGAATACTGATTAATTCGAGGGTGATAATTTGAGACTGACCTGTCTGCGTGCCTGCCTTTCCCGTCGGGCGCATTTGTAAAAAGTAGGTCGTGGCCGTAACTGTTTGATTTTATTTGTGATAAATTTTTTGCCAAATTACTCTTAGATTTCATAAATACCGTTATTTCAACTAGTTATAACGCCATTCAAATGCTTGACCTACTTTATTCAAATGCGCCCATCAAGAATTTAATGTTTTGGCCCAGTCCGGATCAGGGATACTGATTGTCGTCATCACCGCCTCAGGCTCAAACGGCACTTCAGTGGCCAACATTTCCTGAGCCCCAATTTTCAAGGAATCAATGAGTTCTTCTTTCGTTTTTTCCTGGGCATTGACTCCGGGCAGCTCAACAAGCCAGCCGATCCACCATTCTCCCACTTTCTTAATTACTGCTCTGTATTTCATAACATCATCTCACAAAAGGTATATCCAGATCCTTGCAAATCTTGCGTGCCAGTTCGTCCACGATTTCGTTGTGCCGCGGAATTTGGGATTTTCGGTCTCCCTTTTGATATATAGTATGTTTTTTGCCCTCTCGCAACGAGAAGGCTCCATGGTTTTTTAGATGCCTCAGAAGGTGACTTCTTTTCATAGGTTCACTATGCTGTCTTTATCCAAAGTCAGTACTGCTTTTCTGGAAACTCGGGCTTTTCCCTTCTCACAGCTTCCATCCAGCCAACATGGCCAGCATCCACCACACTGCTTTACCCTTTTGCCTGCAGCTTTCCAGCGTGGTGTGTGCTCTTACATTGCCACGGTAGTGTGGGTGTTCTATGGGGACATCTACATACTCTGTGTTATTCCAGTATTTATACGTGGCCTGTTCCCATTTGAGTGTGTCAGGGTTATACCACCAACTATCCAAGTCAGCGAAATCGAACAGAACCCGATTCTTTTCCGGATGATCTTTCACCCACTTTCGAATCTGATTGTTGCGCAGGTAGCGGTTGTAGCCCTTCTTACCTCCCTGTTGAGCATTCCCTGTTATATAAACAAACGTAATTTCAGGATGGGACTTTTGTAACATGTTTATAGTATCCAGATATTCCTGAACCTGCTTTTCTGTATAGTTTTCTGCCTGACCGCACCAGGACCACATTGAAATGTTTATGGGAAAGCCGTCTGTTATGTCTTCAGTCCGCCTGATGCCTTTTTTGCCCTTCCAGTAGTCATCCGGACCTGCATATGGATTGTCGAGGATACATAGCGCCCCTCGCTTATCGGGCAGCCACTTCCTATCTATGGCTACATCATATTTTGAATCGGGTTTTTTTATTTCCTGAAGACCAATCGTCAGTTGTTCACCGTGAGAGGTATGGGCATAGTACCATCTTATATTCGATTTTATTGCTCCAATCCATTCGTCGGGAATTCTTGAAAGATCAGTACAGGTATGATCAATAATGACAGGCCCGGAAAATGACAACCGTATCCGCTGTCCGGCTCCCAACATGGAGCAAGATATTAAGAAAAGTACGATTATCATCATTGGAAGAATTTTTATTGATTTCAAGATCTCTCTCCTTTTCCAACCTGAATGGAGGGCCACATTTCCGGGTTTTCGACAGGATTTACCCCGCCACACGCGGGGCAGGCATGGATTGACCGGATTTTTTTCTTTTCTTTCTCAGTTTCCAGATAAAACTGTGAAAACACAATCTGCTTTCGCCGAAGGGAGGAACACAATTCTATGCTTTTTCCAAAAGCAGGTGGCAACAGTACAAAATGGCCATGGCTATCATAAACACAACGATGCCGGACAATTCATGTAAAAAACCCTGGGCGACCTGAGGCCCATAATGTTGGGCCAACATCGCAGTGGCAGACAGGCGAAATATGTTCAGGAGTACGGCAATGGGTACGGCAGAGATGAAAAGGATCCATTTTTTTGTTTTCGAATGCCTCGTGATAAATGCAAAGGCGGCGCTCAAGGCCAGCAGGGAAGCAAGGGACCGCATACCGGAGCAGGCATCCACCACCTGCAGTGTGGTGTTACTCAGGTGAATGATGTTCCCTTCCCGGTAAGCCGGAATGTGCAGCAAAGTTATGGTACCAATAGCCATTTTTGTGACAAAAAGTTTAAGGGGGAAGGCGATTTTGTTCCAGATAATGGCCGGAAGTGGAATCATGAAAATGAGGTATAAGACAGGCAGCAGCGTAGCCTTGGCAAATTCAAGCCCCAAAAGGAATATAATCAGGCCCCAGATGATAATGAGCATTGAAAAGCGCATTGTGAAAAGCTCGGCACCTATGTTGGCAATAAAAAATATTATGAGGCCTGCGAGAAGGATTATGAGGCCCAAATTGGATGGCTGAACCTGGAGATTTGAAAGCCTTTCTCTTCGCTGCCAGACGAGATAGGCGGCTATGATGGGGATGAAAGAACCATGGGAGTAGTTGTCGTCGGTGATCCAGTCAAGGGCCAGCTTATAAAGGACATGATGATAAAGAGCTGCAAAGCTGAGGACCAGGACGGAGAGAGGGAGCCAGAGTTTGGCAATATGGGTTTGGGTGGTCGTATGCATATTTTTCAAAAGCAGAGATTCACCACAGAGGCACAGGGGGCACGGAGAACTTCACTTTTGTCCGATCGCGAGATGCCGATCGGACAAAAAAGCTCCATTTTTACTCAATTGCCTTTGTTTTGTTTGGGAGTTTTCCCAGCTCTTTCAACAGTCTTTTCACTTCACCATGTATATTTTCAGCAAATTCGTATAGCT
>QMLQ01000344.1 GCA_003646815.1 Deltaproteobacteria bacterium
GCGGCATTGATCCAAGCTTTGGCACAATTTGTCTGATGCAATCTTTATTTTCGAACACCCTCGTCATGGTCTCATGGCAGTGGTTATCCACAAGATGTAATGAGGAGCTTTGGAATTGAAAGGGGAAGAGAAGAGAAAAATCGGTTCAGGGGAAGTCGGGCGATTTGATCAAAGAAACACCATGTTCAATAGACCACGGGATCCCGAAAAGTCCAGCCCTGAAATACTTGAGATGGGCAGAAAACATTATGGAGTGCACCGGTTCAAAGATGATGAAGGCTATACCATGTTGGACTGGGCTTTTGCCATGGGTACGTGGTACTTGGAACGGTGGTGGGGATTTGGAAACATGGTGGGGAATGAGGGCCTCTATGAATGGTTTCCGGATCGATCAAAGATTGCCGAGCGGGACCGCATCCCCTTGGGAGAGAAATGGGATGCTTCCGATGCGGACAAAATCACCCGGATCATCAAGAAAGCTGCACTATACATGGGTGCGTCAGCCGTTGGGATCTGCAGGCTGGATCGACGCTGGATCTATTCTCATCGGTTTGATCCACGTACGCTGGAACATGTTCCCATAGATGATATTCCCGAAGACTTCGAATATGCCATTGTCATGGTTCATGAGATGGATTACACCCTGATAAAAACGGCTCCCGCCTACGGTGAGTTTGCAGCAGGCGGCAGGGGCTACTCAATGATGGCATATGTGGCCTCATCGGTCGCCCACTTTATTCGTGATTTGGGTTACAAGGCTATCCCGTGCGGGAACGATACGACCCTGAGCGTTCCCATGGCTATTGATGCCGGCCTTGGCGAATTGGGGAGAAATGGCATCTTGATCACACCCTGGTTCGGCCCCCGCGTCCGGATCAGCAAAGTGCTTACGACCTTGCCGCTCATCCCGGATAAACCCATTGAAATCGGGGTCCGAAAGATGTGTGAAGTCTGCGGCAAATGTGCCAAAGCGTGTCCCGGGCAATCCATCTCCTACGACGAACCCACCTCTGAAGGACCCACCATGTCCAACAACCATGGTATCTACAAATGGTATATCAATCCTGAAAAATGCTTTCAATTCTGGGTTCGCAATAAGGGTGACTGCGCCAACTGCATAAGGGTCTGTGTTTTTAACAAACCAAACACCTGGTTCCATAGCTTTGTCAGGTGGCATGTAAAGAACCTTCCCCAGTTCGATTCAATTTACCTATGGATGGACAAGGCTTTGGGCTACGGAAAAAGGATGGGAATGGAGGATGTTTGGAAATAGAGGGGCTGTGGAAAAGAATCGGAATATAGCAACCCTCTGTCGGATGTGCGATCATGGGTGTGGCATTGAAGTCGCCGTTTCAGATAACCGGCCCACGAGCCTGAAAGGCTCCAAGAAACATCCTTACAACAGGGGTTGGCTCTGTGCCAAAGGACGAGCCGCCCTTGATCTTTATTTCTCTCCCGAAAGGCTGACTGACCCCCTCATCCGTTCCAATGGAGAGCTGATTTCCACAGACTGGTCTCACGCCCTGGACATTGCGTCCAAAAAACTTCTTGCGATCAGAGAACAATATGGACCGCAAAGCCTTGCCATCTATAATGGCGAAGGGACCGGCCATCAAGAGATCAAATATTACATGAAACGTTTTGCTAATGTTTACGGGACGCCCAATCTGATGTCAGTCGGCTCCCTGTGCAACGCTTCTCGAACCATGGGAGAGGTCCTTACCTTCGGAGGCTTGACCAAACCCGATATTTTCAATGCTCGTTGTCTCATCATATGGGGCGGGAATCCTCTTATTTCCCATGAGCCGTTCATACCCGGAGAAATAAGCAGGTTCAAGAAAAGGGGTGGGAAGCTTATTGTTGTTGATCCCCGGAAGACCGAAACAGCGTCCAGGGCGGATATGCATCTCCCCATTCATCCGGGAACAGATGATATACTCATATTAAATATACTTCATGTCATTTGCCGCGAGCAAAGATGGGATAAAGCCTTCACAGGCAGATGGGTGAAAGGATTCAGCCGGTTTCTTGGATTGGTGACTGAAGACAGGTTTTCTCCTGAAATGGGTGCGGCATCTACCGGAATTTCACCCGCTGAGGTTCGACGCACCGTGCAGGCCTACGTGGAAGCAAAGCCTGCCGGAATTCTTACCGGAAACGGGCTTGAACATCATGCCAATGGTGTGAACACTATCCGCCTTCTGGCTATACTGAAGGCTATAAGCGGCAACCTGGACGTCCGCGGTGGAGACCTTTTTACCCCGAAGCCTAAGATAGAGGACATAACAACTCCCCTCCCTGAACCCAGCATCCCCCCGATTGGTGCAAAGAGATTTCCTCTCTTCTGCCAATCCCGAAAGGAAGGCCATGCGCTTTGTCTTCCTGGAGCAATACTTGAAGAAAAGCCTTACTCCATCAAAGCGATGATCATTTCCGGGGGAAATCCATCCCTCGAATGGCCAGACAGCCGAAAAACGAAAGAGGCTTTGCGAAAACTGGAATTCCTTCTGGTCATTGATGTGGTCCGGTCTCCGGACAGCCATTACGCTGATGTAGTTCTTCCGGCATGCACCTTCCTTGAACGCGATGAACATCGGGTGAACGCCTATTTGAACCTGACCTATATTACGTTGAGGAGACAGGTCACTGAACCAATACATGGCCTTCCCGATCAGATGATTTGGGTGAAACTGGCAAGGCGCATGGGATGGTCGAACTATTTTCCCTGGCAGAGCTGCGCTGAAGGCATTGATTCCCTCTTGAGCCCTTTGGGGATGACCTGTGGAGATATAGCCTCTATGGGTGGAGCATACAGATACGGAGGCAGGTCTTTTAAAAAATATGAAAAGGACGGATTCAATACCCCCAGTGGAAAGGTCGAGATCTATCCCGTACCGTTAAAGGACATGGGCGTTGATCCTTCGCCCATTTGCGAAGGGCCGGCTCGGTTCCATCAGCCAAAGGGGAAGTTTCCCCTGATTCTGACAACGGGATCAAACCTCCTTTCCTATACCCACTGGCAGTATCGATACATACCGAGGCTCAGGAAA
>QMLQ01000345.1 GCA_003646815.1 Deltaproteobacteria bacterium
ACACGTTTTCGGTGTGTTTTTGGATACCCTGAACGGGCTTTGGAGATGCTATCTTTAACGATTTCAGCAGGCTGCGTACCTCGCTGGTAAGCTCATTGGTGCGGTAAAAGCTGTGTTCTGCCGTAGAAAAATAAGAAATTTGTAGTGCTTCAAGCCCCCGGCGAATCCGGTTCCACGACTGGCTGCCAGCGGTAATGTGAAACTGTTGTAAAGTTGGCGATTTGAAAATGTAGTTTTCTTCCCTGCAATATTCTTCCAAAAAATTCTCTGTATAATCCCTTCTTCTGATCTTCTTTCCTGGTTTTTCTTCCTCTCATTTTCTTTCTTTATCCCACTCATGATAACACCATTGGTCCGAGGAGGTGTGAGGCCAATGGCACAGAGAATCAACAGGAGAAAGTGCAAGCATTGCGGAAAGTTGTTTTTGCCGGACCATCGCAACGCTACTCGTCAAAGATACTGTACAAAACCCGAATGCCGGAAGGCCAGTAAAGCCTCAAGTCAGAAGCGATGGCTTCAGAAACCCGAGAACCGGGATTACTTCCGCGGACCTGACAACGTAGAGCGGGTTCAGCTCTGGCGAAAGGGCCATCCCGGGTACTGGCGGCGGAAACAGGAAAATACTTCAACTGCGTTACAAGATCCCTTAAACCAGCAACTCCCTGAAAATAATGGTAATAGAGACGATTTTGTATCTCATGGGTTACAAGATTCCTTAATCCTGCAACCCACTGTCTTCATTGGGTTAATCGCTCAATTAACCGGATATGCGTTACAAGAGGACATAGCCATGGCCGCCCGCCATTTGCAACAATTAGGGAACGATATCCTTAACCCACAACTCAAAGGAGGCAGCCATGGTAGAAAAACATCTGATTTATCCTCAGCGTATCCGCAAAATCCCAAAACACTTCAGTTGGCTGGATCATCGCCTGGTCAGTGATCATTACATCGAGCGCTTAAGCCATCCGGCAGCAGCTCTCTATCTCTTTTTGGTCACCGTGGCCGATGCCCGGGGGCTGAGCTATTACTCCGACCGGGCCGTCTCACAACGGCTCGGAATGGAGGGCAATACCCTGGAACAGGCCCGAAAGGAAGTGATTCGCATGGATCTTATTGCTTACCAAAAACCCCTTTATCAGGTACTGGCCCTGGATCCACCCATTGAGGCAACAAGCCGGTATCCCGGGCAGCTCCAATCTCTCGCTCAAATCTTCAAACAGATTGGGGAGGGCGCATCATGATCGATTATGAACTCTTTTCCAAAATCAGGCATCTCAAAGAACAGGAAGGGCTCACCGCCCCGCAGATTGCTGCAGAGTTGGCAATCGATGTGCGCACGGTCCGAAAATGGCTTACTGCAACCTTTCGTCCCAAAAAGATACCGCCGCGGTCCAGCAAGCTCGACCCTTTCAAACAGGATATCGTCCGCATGCTGGAGACTCATCCGTATACCGCCGCCCAGATCTTCCAACGTATCCGTGAACAGGGCTTTGATGGCAGCTACTCCATTGTCAAGAGATATGTCCGAAGAGTCAGGCCGCCAAAATCCCCGGCCTTTTTGAAGCTCTCATTTGCCCCGGGCGAGTGTGCACAGGTCGACTGGGGTTCATACGGCGCCGTCAATGTGGGCTCTACCCGAAGAAGGCTCAGTTTCTTTGTCATGGTTCTGTGTTACAGTCGCATGATGTATGTGGAGTTTACCGTATCTCAGACCATGGAGCACTTCCTGGGTTGTCATCAGAACGCCTTTGATTTTTTCGGCTTTGTCCCCAAAAAGATCATGGTCGATAATCTCAAAAGTGCCGTATTAAAACGCATTATCGGACAGGCCCCCGTATTTAATCCCAAATACCTTGATTTTGCCAACCACTACGGCTTTAACATTGCACCGTGCAATGTGGGCAAGGGGAACGAAAAAGGGAGGGTCGAAAACGCGGTGGGATATGTCAAAAAAAACTTTCTCGCCGGTCTCCATATCCCGGATTTTAGCGCCGTCAATCCTGCTGCCCGAAACTGGCTTGACACCATCGCCAATGTCCGCATCCATGGACAAACCCGGCAAAAACCGCTTGATCTTTTTGAAAAGGAACGGCCTTTTTTAAACCCGCTCCCGGCCAATCCCTTCGATATTGCGACTGTCTCACCGGTCAGGGCCTCCAGTCAGTTCCGCGTAACCCTTGATACCAATCACTACTCGGTCCCTGCCGAGTATGCCGGTACCAGGCTCACTCTCAAGGCCTATCCGCAAAGGATATGTCTCTACTCAAAAGATAAGCTGATTGCCCGCCATGTGCGCAGTTACGATCGATACCAGGACTTCGAAGACCCTGACCACCCCAGGGAGTTGCTCAATCAGCGAAAAAAGGCCCGGGATCAAAAAATCTTCATGCGTTTTTTGGCCCTCTCTTCAAAGGCTGAACAGTATTATCGAAAGCTTGAGCAGCGCCGTATGAATCCCCATCATCACGTGCGGAAAATCGTGGCTTTAAGTGAAATCTATGACCCTGACGCTGTGGCCAGGGCCATCGAAGATGCCTTTACTTTTGAGGCCTTCTCCTCCGAGTACATTACAAACCTGCTCGAACAGCGCTCCCGCTCTCTCCCCGAGCCCGGGGCGCTTCATCTCACCCGTCGAGAAGATCTCCTCCAAATCAAGGTCGGTCAACCTGATTTGACCATCTACGAAAGGAGCAATCATGAAGGATAAGAAAGAAGCACAGGGCCTGCTTGACCACCATCTGGGATACCTGAAACTCTCTTTTATGCAAGACCATCATCAAGACTTGGCAGCACAAGCTGCAACAAAACACTGGTCACATCTCGATTACCTTGAAAAGCTTGTCGAGGGTGAGGCGGCCCTGCGTCGTGATCGTTCCATAGAACGTCGCATCCGGCTGGCACGCTTCCCGGTCATCAAGACCCTGGATCAGTTCAAGTGGTCCTGGCCCAAAAATATCAACCGTCTTCAGGTCCAGAACCTCTTCAGGCTCAACTTTATCAAAAACAAGTCCAACGTCATCTTCTTAGGCGGCGTGGGTATCGGCAA
>QMLQ01000346.1 GCA_003646815.1 Deltaproteobacteria bacterium
GAAAGTTTCGAACCTTCTGCTGTTGAAGAAAGTAAACACCTGCTGATTGTATATACTTAGACCTGCATTCCTGATGCGCTGGATGGCTGCAAGAGCATCGGGGGTCATCTCCAGAGGGCTCTCGAAATGGGTGACAAAACAGATCTCCCGGGAGCCCAGCTTGTGATAACTGCTCACCAGATCGATAAGTTTTTCTGTAATCCGGAAAGGTATGGTCACCGGCACTCGTGTGCTGATCCGGATTCTTTGCAGGTGATCGATCCGTCCGAGTCTTTCCAGGATCCAGGCCATGAAGTTGTCATCCAGTGTGAGGGGATCTCCGCCGGTTATCAGCACATCCTCGATGTTTCGATTGGCGGCGATCCATTCTATGGCTTTCTGCAGTGTGTTGCGCTCCACCCGTGTTTGGCAGAGGCCTTTGAGCTCCCAGTTGCGCTGGCAGTATACGCAGATCTGGGGACAACTGTCGAATGCTTTGAGGATGAGTACCTGGATGTAACGGCGGGTAATGCCCTTGATGGGGCTGGTGGAGTTTTCTCCCATGAAGTCCAGGCTTTTGCCGGTTTGACGAGCTTCAACCACAGACTGGACATATTGCTTGCTGGGCAGCACTTGGGCACGCACAATAGCATCGCGTCCCGAGTCTGAATGTGGGTCAAAGAGACTCAGATAATATGGGGTAATCTGGAAAGGCACCCTATGGGCTTCGGCCATCTCCAGACCTTTACGTTCTGCTTCGGAGAGCTCCACAAGGTTTTCAATAGTGGATTTCTTGCGGATTATATTTTTCAAATGCCACTTGTAATCTTTCCATTCCGCCGGTGTTCCGCCGAAATAAGCCATGATCTTGCGCACCATGAACCGTCCCTTTTCGATGACCTCGGGATCCAGACCGTTGGGGTAGCGGCTCAAGTAACCTTTGATTCGCTCCGCATAATTATCCAGCAGGCGGGAGCGGGCCACACCCGGTGATAAGTAAGGGCCCGAAAACGGGGGAGAGGGTGGTTCTTCAGGCTGAAAGGGAAACTTGCCGTTAATTCCGAAAAAGAGAAAAACAAGTTCGCAAAGGAAACTCTCGCTCACTTGGGGGGCCTTTTGGGAACGTGGGTGAGCCAGTTTCCAGAGGGATTCCAGCGCACTTGATCCGGTAAGTTCTTCGTGCTCGGTACGGATGATGTTCTTCAGTACCTTGATACACCATTTGGCGTGTCTTTTTTTCAGATCGTGAAGGTCCTTGAACTTCTTGGTTGAATAGATATTGAAATAACTTCGTTCAAGTGTGTCGAAATATTTGAAAAGACGGTTCCTGGCTTCCTCTATGGTACTGCTGGCTCGTAATATCTTGTGGATTTGCCGGTCCGCAGACCACAGGAGCCGGGTCAAATCTTCACGGCCGAGCTGGAGAATCTCCTCCAGGTTTATTTCAGGTCCGGAGCTCTCCCCTGGGGCGATGTCAGCCTTTTTTGTTTTCCCTCCTGTTAAAACTTTATCCTCCCTTTGCAAACCATAGCTCTCTTTGTCCATAAACAAACTCAATTTTTACTCCTCCAAAAAAAATTAAGCTTCTCCGCGCTGATTTCCTCCATCATTCGAAAAAGAGAATTTATCAAGCGCCTGTTACCGGTAACTCTCTGAGAGACTTGATTTCAATTCTTGGATCGCGACTTGGCGCAGGTGTTACAAAAAGCGCTGGCTGAACATGAAGGAAGGCGCAACTGGCTGAGGTAACCACCAACACTCAAGTTTAACTATACCAAAAAATAGGAGTTTGTCAAGCAAGTAAGCTGGAAGGGAAAAATATTTTATTGCATATATTGATTCTCAGAAAGCATAGGCTTTCAAGGAAAGGGAATCGGCGAAAAAATACAACGGTAACTTTTTGCACTACAACGGAAAAGCAGGCTTGACATTCACTGCAACCAGAACTTAGATTTGGCGTTAAATTTCCAATACCTTGAGCTTTGAGTCTGTTTTCTGAAGCCGGGTTGGAGCTGGCCGAATGGAGAGAGTGACCAAGATTCGGTGGTTTTTTGCATCTGGCAAGGCAAATGACTTCTGAGCGATAGCTTTAACTTGACTCAAATAATGTTTTGAGCTGAGCGGTGCCAAGGGCTGGCACCGGGTTTTTCAGCTTGATGATTCGCACTGCCTTTGTTTTTTTAAGTTTTTCCAGTTCCAAGAACGGGAAGAGTTGGAATGCTGAATGAAAAGAGTTTCAGCCGGGGAGTTCGGCTGGTGAGCCTGCTTGTTCTCTTTTTGTTTTCTGCGGTTTCCGCAAGGAGCGAGCTCACCGCCAGTCCGCTTCAGAAAAGGGTGATTTCAATCCTGAAACGTTACCGGCAGGACCCGGCCAACTGGGGCATTCAGGTACGCTCGCTCGCCAAAGGGGATGATCTGGTGAGCTTTAATTCCACCCGGTTATACATGCCGGCCTCCAACCTCAAGCTTATAGTGACTGCTTGTGCTCTGGATGGACTTGGCCCCGGATTCCGTTATCTCACCACGGTGATGGCTGATGGTGAACTTGTACCCGCGGACAGCCTTCTTAAGGGAGACCTCATTTTGCGGGGAAGCGGTGATCCCACCATTTCGAAGCGTTTTTATCCCACCTACACCGCGGTGTGGGATAAACTTGCCGAGCAGGTCAAAAGGGCCGGGATCAGCCGCATAACCGGAGCTCTCGTGGTGGACAACACACTTTTTGAACCGCCGTTTTTGGCTGAAGGCTGGGGTTGGGAGGATTTGATGTGGTGGTATGCTGCTCCTGTGTCGGCTCTGGCTTACAATGACAACTGTATTGATGTGGAGGTGTTTCCCGCGCGGCGGGTAGGGGAGCCTCCGGAGGTGCGGATAAAACCCCCCGGCTCCGGCATCCGTTTGCAGAACAAGGCTTTGACCGTGGCCAGACGCTCGGAGGACCGTTTGATAATTTCCAGAGACACCCCGGGAGGGGGGATAAACCTGGGCGGCGGTATTTACAGGCGCAGTCTGGGATTCCTGGAACATGTGGCGGTTGATGATCCCCCTGGTTTTGCCGCCAATGC
>QMLQ01000347.1 GCA_003646815.1 Deltaproteobacteria bacterium
AGGGGAGTTCTCCAAAGAGGAGATGTAGTACCTATCTTGGGCAGCACCGAGGTGGAGGGTGAGCTGTGGCTTGAGGTGGGGCTTGCCGGCCGGGAAGGCTGGGTGCCGGCAAAAAGTTTGAAATACATTCGCTTTCAACGATAGTTTTCGCAACACTTGGCCGGAAAGCCGGGTATTTTTATGACTGGATGAATTTGTCAACTGTCTTTACCTTGTCCCGACCTCCTTCGAAAAGAACCTCCTTGTTGTACCCGCCTTATCTTGCACAATCGATGAAAAGATAATGCATTAAAAAAAAGGCAAAATATGGTTTTGTCTTTGGGAGGGCGTGCTCAACGGTGGAATAATCAAATAAATGGTGGGGGAAGACTAATGGGGGAAAGCTAGGATTTTGTTTTGCTCGAATTACAATGGTTTTTCGCCGTTGTCATTCCTCTGCGTTTTCAGTCCTTGAAAAGTTTTGCCCGGGTGAGATTTCTTTAATAGTCACCGTGGGTCGATAATCCTGGCTTTCGCTTGATTCGAGCTTTTTAATTATCATCCGGCAGTAGGCTGCATATTTATCGGCAATCGAGGGATGGATCGGTTCGCCGGCGGGGATATCCACAGTAAGGGGATTTACCGGGGTACCGTTTTTGTAGAAACGGAAATCCAGGTGCGGGCCGGTAGCTAGGCCCGTACTTCCCACATACCCGATCACCTGTCCCTGGGTCACCCAGGTTCCGACCTTTATGTTTTTGGCATAACGGGAAAGATGGCCATAGGAGGTGGAATACATCCCATTGTGCTTGATCTTGATAAACCTGCCGAAACCTCCTTTCCAGCCGCGGAACACCACCCGTCCATCACCCAGGGCCAGTACCGGAGTGCCGGTAGGCGCTGCATAATCCACCCCGAGATGGGGGCGGTACCTCTTGAGTATGGGATGGAATCTGCGATAGCTGAAACGGCTGGAGATCCGGGGCATGTATTTGAAGGGCGAGCGAAGGAACTTGCGGCGCAGGTTTCTGCCCTGAAGATCGAAATAATCGAAGGTGCTGTCGGCATTGGTGAAACGGATGGCCCAGAAAGTTTTCCCGGCGTTATGGAAAACCGCGGCCAGAATCTTGCCGATTTTCCTGGTGCCCCGGGGATGGATTTTCTCCTCGAAAATCAGCTTGAAAGTATCCCCCTTGCGGATATCATTGTGAAAATCTATCTGCCAGGCATAAATCTCACTAAGGCTGAGGGCAAGTTCAGGATCGCCGTAAATTTCCATCACCGATTCGTAAAGAGAGCTCCGGATCCTGCCGCTGAGTATCCTTTCATTTATCTGCCACACCGTGGGTTCGAGCCGGGCTTGCCAGCTGGTGGAATCCTTGCGGGTGAGCAGAAGATTGCGGTCTTCATCAATCTCGTACTCCACATGAGTTAATTGCCCCTCGGCAAAGGTGAAATTGAACTCTCGACCGATTATGACGCGGTTGAGGTTGTACACAGGACGGGCTGCTTTGACCAGGGGAAGAAGGTATTCCCGGTCAATGCTGTTTCGCTTCAAAATGGTTTCGAAAGTATCGCCTCTTTTAACCTTATCCCGAGCCTGAAACTCCCGGGGTAATTCATCAACCGCAGTAAGGAGTTCACGGTTTGTTTTGTTGTGCTCCAGGCTTAAAGCCGTTTTTGCAAGTACTGGATTATCTTCCGAGATAGTGCAGGCGGTACCGGCAGAAAATTTATTCTCAGGCAGGCTTTCCTCTTTCCAGAAGAACACGGCTGATAGAGAGAACAAAATAATTGCTGATAGTATCCAGGGGGGCATAAAACGGCGGAGTCTGGATCTGGTTACTTCAGCCCTTGTCCTAAGAATTCGTCTGCGTTGCGGGTAGTAATCTTTCAAATCTTTATTCATAAGCTAGTAAAGATTAAGAGAAGCAATGCACAGGAGACAAAAAAGATCAGCCTGGAAATGTCAAATTACAATATACAAAACGGAAAAATAATTTTGACTTGAATTTAGTGCAAGTGTAAAGACAAATTTAAATTTGCGAAATTTGTTTCAAATATTTCCTGCGTACCTTTTCGAAAAAATCGAGCGCCAGCGGTGTCCTGTAGTCCGGATATGTCCATTCAAACCACTGGAGCCGGCCCTGGTGATAACGAAGGGTGACCTCGGCAAAGATCCGTCTGCCGATAGCAATGCGGTGGGAATAATTCTTTGTTGAAGCCAGCACCAGTTTTGCATCCGACCAGTAGCCGGGATCCAGATTGACTCGTCTTCCTCCATCAGGCTTGCGGTAAGCCCGTTCGCAGGCTGAAGTTCGCCTTTTGAGCCAAACCAGGTCTTCCGGGGGCCTGAGTCTCTCGAAGCTGAAAAATTGTTTCACCAGATTTGGTCCCATCTCTCTCCGGTAATAATCCGTAAAATCGAAATCAAAAAGAGGACTTGAAAGATCCACTTCACCAAGTATTTCGCTCAGTCGTTCCACAGCCTCAACTATCAGAGCGCTTGCGCCTGCTGTGACCGCGGTGACCGGTTTAGTCAGCCTGGGAATGCGCAACTTTGCCGCCACTTTTTCCCCTTGTTGATTCTGCCGCAATCCCCGGTAACCTTAAAAAATTTCTAGCTCCGGTTTCCCTGGTCGAAAGAAGAACCATTCTTAGTCATGTTCAATTCCACAGCCGGATTTTCCGGAAACCGAAACTCCCATGAACTCTTCAATCTATTTGTCTGCGAATAAAGGTCGGTATTTCAAGCTCATCCATGGTCAACGGGTATGGTTTGGTGGGTGTGGCAATCGTGCCACCCTTGGATTTGACAGCTGTCTGGGTACCCGTTCCAATCGAGGATGAAGTTACCTGGCCGGAAGGGGTCAGGTCATCGTTAATGGCTTTCTCGAACTCGAGGATTTTACTTTTCTCTCTCTCATGGAAGCCTTTGGCTACACTGGCTTGTTGATCCTTGTCCCCGAAACCTGTAGCAATCACAGTGACCCGTACCTGGCCGTTCATCGATTCATCGATGGCCGCACCGAAAATGATGTTGGCTTCTTCGCCTG
>QMLQ01000348.1 GCA_003646815.1 Deltaproteobacteria bacterium
CTCATTAACTCAACAGAAAGATTATGACCAGAAAAAGGGCTGCCATGCCTGCCCCAATCCCTGCCGGTATAACGCCCCTGGCAAGATTGTAGTAGAGGCTGGCTTTCTTGATTTCTAGTCTTTTGTAGCGGATGCCTTTGAGATACCAGAAAGTAACAAAGGGCAGAAGGGCGAGCCGGGCTACCGCGTCCCTGGAAAAACGCGCCAGGAAACCGGCTACACCCTTCACAAAGATCTTTTCACTCAACTGATTCAGTCCATTCAGGCTCCAACTCATCAATGCATAGAATACTCGGCCCCCCTTACGATAGACCCAGTCCACATCCAGATTAATGGCCCTCATTTCAGCCGGATAAATGCCTGAGAGAATGAGCAGGGTGAAGGCGAGCGCGGAAAAAAACAGGAGTTGTGTCTGGCCCAGGACATGAGGTGCAGTGTAGGGGACGTAGTGGACGGGGAACGGCAGGATACGGTACAGCGTGTATTGGGGAAAAGACCCGATCAGGACACACAGGAATGCGGCGACCCCCATGGCAAGACGCATGTTCACGGGGGCCTCTTTCGGCCTCATCCCTGAGTCGTGGGAAAAAAAGGCAAAGAAGGGGATTTTTATGCCTGCATGATGAAACACCCCGGCAGAGGCGAAGAGCAGAACGAACCATATACCCTTCATATGACCCAATGCCGCTGCATCCATGATCATGGATTTGCTGACAAAACCGCTGAAGAGCGGGAAGGCGGAGATGGATGCCGCTCCCACCATACAGCAGACACAGGTAAAGGGCATGGTTCTGTAAAGGCCGCCCAGGTCCGTACCGTTTATTTTCCCGGTTCGATACATGACCGCTCCCACGGACATGAAGAGAAGGGCCTTGAACAATATATCATTGAATGCGTGTGCAATAGCACCGTTCAATGCGAGTGCTGTTCCTATCCCTATGCCGCATACCATGAATCCAACTTGGTTGATGAGGCTGTATGCCAGGACCCGGCGGAGATCGTTCTCGATAACCGCGTAGAATATGGGAAATGCCGTCATAAGGGCGCCTATCCATATCAAAGCCCCTGTCCCTGGAAAGGCCCTTGCAAGGGCATAGACGGCGGTTTTTGTGGTAAAGGCACTCAGGAAAATAGTCCCCGTAATGGTGGCTTCAGGGTATGAATCTGTGAGCCACGGATGGAGAAGTGGCCAGGCGCAGTTTATGCCGAAGCCAAGGAAAATGAGATAAGAACCCAGCCCGTTTAACCCAATGTATCCAAACTCCAATGATCCGGTTTGACTGGCGTGAAAGACAATACCGGCCAGGAGACAGAGTCCACCGGCAGCATGAATGAGCACATACCGGTATCCTGCGCCCTGTGACGCCTTTGTCCTCCGTGCCCAGATAAGGATTACGGACGTGAAGGTAAGCATTTCCCAGAAGATAAAGAGACTGAGAAAATCCCCTGCAAAGATGACCCCGAGTGCGCTGCCCGCATAAAGAAGGCCTGCAAAGTGTTGGAGTGTATCTTCCACGTGTAAGGCGTAAAGAAAGCAGAGAAAGGCAATGAGGTGAAAAATGTACCCGAAAAGGAGACTCAGTCTGTCCACGTGACCAAACACCAGGTCATATCCCAGGAGATGGACCGTCCAATGGGTGCCTTCGGGTGTCAAAAGCAGGTTTATGAAGCCGACTATCGGTAGGAATAACAAATAGGCCTTCCGAGAGTTCCCCTTAATGAAGGGGAGAATTATTGCACCCATGATAAGAATAAGAGCCGGGGGGAATGTATCAGTCATAGTAGTCCTCTCGTCTTTTTACCAGAGGGCGCAGTACGTACTTGGCCGCGACAACCAGTACCACACAGGCAACAAACCCGTAAACGGCATAGAATTCCGGCCATTCTTCCCACCCGAAATGGGCATGTTTGTGAACGAAAAAGTCCACAATAAGGAGGAGACAGAGGGAGGCATAATAGCCCACGAACAGTATCCTTACGTTTTTGGGGTTATCAAAGAGGTATTTTTTCGAATCAGGGGGGGGGGCGGGTGACCCTGAACCCGAGGGATTTGCCCTCGTGGATGAAGAGTCTTCCCGTGAATGATTATCAGGCTGATGTTTCATCTGATTTCTCCTCCATTGTTCTCCTCTATGTATCGAATGCGTTTTCCGCCCTTGAATGCCTCAGAATAAAGTCTTCACCAGGATAAGGACGAGGTATAGTACCCCTATTGTAATGGTAATAAAAAAAGCAGTTTTGTAGCCAGGAACCGGTTCATGTCCCAGTTCCATTTTTTCTTTTCCCTCGTGCTCATTTTGCTTGTTCACTTGTTATACTCCCGTCAAACTCTTCACCATCATCGCGGCCAACGCAAAAAAAGGCTGCGGGTAGAGAAGAAGGAGAATGGAAATTAAGGCTGTTACTGCCAATGGCACGACGCAAAGGATCGGGCCTTCCTGGATGCCTGGATCGAACATGGATTCTTCCGCTTTACAGAAGAATGCTTTGTACACAATGGGGATGAAGTAGCATGCATTAAGGAAAGAACTGAAAAGCAGCACAAGGAGAACCCCTTGTTGGTGCGCCTCGAGAGATCCCAGAACAAGATACCACTTGCTCCAGAATCCACCGCAGGGCGGCACACCGATAATACTCAGGGCTCCAATAAAAAAGGCTGCCATGGTTATTGGCATCTTTCTTCCGATACCAATCATTTCGCTGATGTTTTTCTTGCCGGTGGCCACGAAGATCGTTCCGGCACAGAAAAAAAGAGTTATTTTTCCAAATGCATGCATTGCTATATGGAGGATTCCGCCGGTCATGCCCTTGGGTGACAGGAGGGCCGTACCGAGAATAATATACGATAATTGTGAAATTGTGGAAAAGGCAAGGAGCCGCTTCAGGTTATCCTGCGAAAGGGCAATGAGAGACCCCGCCAGGATGGTAAAAGATGCTATGTAACAAACGACGGTGCCCAAGTGAAAAGAAGATAGTATTTCTACCCCAAAGATGCCGGTCAGGACCCGAACAATACTGAAGAC
>QMLQ01000349.1 GCA_003646815.1 Deltaproteobacteria bacterium
AGGATGCGGCCAGGCAAGCCCGTTATTCTTTTCTCTGGGAATCAGCAGAGCGGATGAGTTGTAACCGCCTGGCCACGGGTCACCATCGCGATGACCAGGCGGAGACAGTGCTCATGCGCCTTTTGTGCGGCAGCACTCTGTTGGGTCTGGGCGGCATCCGGCCGGTGGATGACTCAGGCCGTCTCATCCGCCCCTTGCTCGAACTCAGCCGAAAAGAGCTCGAAGCCTTCGCCAGGTGCAACCACATCCCCTATGCCGAAGACTCAAGCAACCTCAGCGAAAAGTACCTGAGAAACCGCTTGCGTCACAAGCTCATTCCGGAGATAGAGAGAAAATACGATCCCGCTTTCACCCGCAACCTCATCCTGCTGGGAGAAGAAGCCGCATTCTTTCGTCAGTGCCTGGAGGATCGCTTCAGGCAGCTCCGGGATAGTCTGGTGGAGTGGGCGGAAGGAGACTCACCTCGGATCAACTGCCCTGCCGCAGCGGAACTTCCCCTTGTATTGCGGCGATACCTTCTGCGCCGGATCGTGTTCGATTACACCGCGGGAGGTGTGATCCTTTCCGGGCGGGTGTTGGATGCGGTGGATCGCCTCCTGGTGAGAGGCACCAGCGGCAGGCGACTTGACCTTCCGGGCGGGCTTGTGGCTTGCCGGGAGTTTGATTTCCTGAGCATAGGTGAAAAGAAATCCGCTCCGACCGGCGCACAGCCGGAGCAGATCGAAATCAAAGGCCCGGGTAAAACGACAATCATTCTCGGCGGCTTGAGATGGGAACTGAGTTTCGAGGTTCGGCCTTATGAGGCGGGGACAAATAATGTTTTTTTCCAAAAAGAGGGTGCCGAAGGTGTCTGGGAGGAACGATTCGATCGGGACAAATTGAAATTCCCGCTTTATGCCGGAGCATGGCGGGCAGGCGAGAGAATTCAGCCCTTTGGTCTTGAGGGAACCAAGAAACTGAAAAAACTTTTTCTTGAGAAGCGCATTCCCTGCAGCATGAGAATGCGGATACCCGTGTTACGGGACTCAAGGGGGGAGGTGCTCTGGGTTTGTGGGGTGGCCCGCTCCGCTCTGGGTGCACTGAGCCCTGAGAGCACAAGTGTGCTTCTTGTCCGGGCACTTTGCTTACCGGTGCGGGGATTCACCGGGGTAACTATCATTGACACTTAAATTCTTAGAACTTATATTCCAACTGTATTTGTCCGTGTAAATCCCATTTGTGCTGTATTGCTGGCTGAAGGTGCTGCGATCAGGTTTTCCTAATACAATACTCTGCCGGCAGGCAACCTTTTGGGAAAGTTCAATCTTCATTTTTTAAGGAATAAAAAATGCCCTCTGGTTCCGGCAGTAAAAAAAGGGACAGTGGTAAATCCGGAAGGAATAAAAAGGGCAGTCCTTCTCCCAAAGGACCTCGTTTTGGGAACGTGTCCAAGAATTTAGCCTTCTGGTTGTTGATCATCCTGTTGCCTATCACCATTTTCAATTTTCTTTCCCCGAAAAAGGAAACCATCAGGAAGATAAACTATTCGCAGTTTCTTAATTATGTGGAAGAAGGCAAGGTTAAAAGTGTTACCATAATTGAAAAAAAGATACTTGGGCGCTTGAAAGCCGGCTCGACTCTCGGGGACAGGACAACCGGCGGTTCATTGGGGAGCATTGAGAGATTCCAGACTTTTATACCCTTTGAGGATCCGGCTCTGGTGGAGCGCCTTCAGAGTGCCGGAGTGGAGATCAACAGCAGGCCCCCCTCTGCAAACTGGGTGACTCACCTGGTGGGTTGGCTGCCCTGGGTGGTACTTATAGTTATCTGGCTCTTTTTCCTGCGCCAGATTCAGGCTGGAGGCGGGAGAGCCTTTTCTTTCGGCAAGAGTCGGGCCAAGCTTCTTTCCGGGGACAAGCCCAAGGTTACTTTCAAGGATGTGGCGGGTTGTGATGAGGCCAAACATGAGCTTGAGGAAATTATCGAGTTCCTGAAAGCGCCCCGCAAGTTTCAGAAACTTGGGGGAAGGCTTCCCAAGGGAGCCTTGCTGCTTGGCCCCCCTGGCACGGGGAAGACCATGCTGGCCCGGGCCGTGGCTGGCGAGGCGGGTGTGCCGTTTTTCAGCATGAGCGGCTCGGACTTTGTAGAGATGTTCGTCGGGGTGGGAGCATCGCGGGTGAGGGACCTTTTTGAGCAGGGCAAATCGCATGCCCCCTGCATAATATTCATCGATGAGATCGATGCGGTGGGCCGTCACCGGGGAGCCGGCCTGGGCGGCGGGCATGATGAGCGGGAGCAGACCCTCAACCAGCTTTTGGTGGAGATGGACGGATTTGAGTCCAACGAAGGAGTGATTCTTATCGCCGCCACCAACCGTCCCGATGTTCTGGACCCCGCGCTTCTGCGGCCCGGACGTTTCGACCGGCAGATCGTGGTGGATCGGCCGGATGTGCGGGGACGGGAAGGTATCTTGAAGGTGCACATGAAAAACATCCCGGTCAGCGAGGATGTGGATGTGGAAGTGCTGGCTAAAGGCGCGCCGGGCTTGAGCGGAGCGGAACTGGAAAGCATCGTCAACGAAGCCGCGCTTCTGGCGTCCCGCCGCAATCGCAAGAGCGTCACGATGGCGGATTTCGAGGAGGCCCGGGACAAGGTGATGATGGGCACAGAGCGGCGAAGCATGGTCATCAGCGACGAGGAGAAAAAACTCATCGCGTACCACGAGATAGGTCACACCCTGGTTGCCAAGCTGATTCCCGGAAGCGATCCGGTCCACAAGGTGACGATTATTCCCCGCGGCCGCGCGCTGGGGGTGACGCATTATTTGCCCATAGACGAGAAACATACGTATTCCAAGAGCCACTGCGTGGGCAAATTGGCGCATGCCCTCGGAGGGCGGGCCGCGGAGTTGATCGCATTCGATGAACTGACCACCGGATCGGGCAACGATTACGAGCAGGCTACTGCGCTGGCGCGAAGTATGGTCTGCGAATGGGGGATGAGCGAAAAGTTGGGCCCGTTGACGTATGG
>QMLQ01000350.1 GCA_003646815.1 Deltaproteobacteria bacterium
CGGGAAGTCCCAGTCTCCAATGGGATTTTCCATTGGTTCGGAAACCGGTTCATCCATATCCACCCAGCCCATCAAGGCGCCGCCGGACTCAGGCCGCCAGTATGCGTCATTGACCAGATCTACCGTAAAAGGGGCTTCCGGCGGAACCGCAGCGGAGGCAATAAAAACTTTTTGTCTTCTCACAGGTTCCACGGGGAGATCCAGGCCCACCATGCGGCCGATCACTCCTGCGAAGGGACCCGCCGCATTGACCACAATACGCGTCGAGATCTTTCCACGCGTCGTCTGCACTCCGCTCACTCCCTTTTTGTCCACGAACACATCCGTGGCCTTGGTCTTGACGAAAAACCGCGCGGAACTCCCCTTTGCAAATCCCTGGGTCACTTCATGGCATGAGAGCCATCCGTCTTTCTGGCGGAAGGTGGCACCCACCACTTCCGTTGATATAAAAGGAAATCGTACACGGACCTGATCCCCGGTCAGGAGTTCTACGTCGGTGACTCCCAGTTTGTGATACTGGGTCAGAGCCGCCTCAAGGTCCGGTATCATGGACTCATCGTCAGTAACGAACAGGTATCCCTGCTGATGGAGACCGATATCCCAGCCTGGAATCCCGACATTTTCGGCAAAATGTTCGAAAAACTCGATGCTCTTCCTGGCAAGGGGTGCCAGAGCCGGCTCAGTGAACTGCGCTCGAAAGCATTCTGCCGATGCCGCTGTCGTCAAAGTGGAAAGCCCATCCCTTGCTTCAACCAGGATGGTATCAAGGCCTGCCTTTGACAACCAGAAGGCCGTGGCAGTGCCGACAATGCCGCCGCCGATCACCACTGCATCGGCAGTTCGGTCTTTTGTCTCAGGGGCGAATATCTTGCGCATGTTTTCACTCCTTTTCAAGAATCGTTGACCAACTCACAACATCCATACAGAAGGCAATCAGCCTACTTGGAAATTCGGCCATCCAGGTTGAAAAGCACATCATTTTCCCGGTACATCTGCTCCAGTTTTTCCTGATGCGGCTTAAGGCTGTCCCCGCCGCGGGCCATCATTTCACTCGTGAGACAATTGACAAGACAAGCCATAAGGCTGGGACTTCCTATGACCGGAAAATGGAGGCAGCGGACCACAATTTGGACATCTGCGAACTGGTTGATCGGACAGGTGGCGCTGTCAGAAACCACCAGAAGCTTCTGATCCAGGCGGCGGACTAATCGTGCCAGCTGGATCAATTCATTGGGATACCGGGAAGTGGCGAAGATTACCGCAAGGCTGTCCCTGGGGGCAATGGTCAGCCAGTCGATGGACGTGGAATCACTCCCGCGAAGGATATGGACATGTCTCCTGATTTTTGTGAGTGACCAGCCAAGGTAATAGGCAAAGGTGTAGCTCAACCGCGAGCCGATGACATAGACACGCGGACTTTCCAGCAAGAGCGCGGCGGCGCTGCTGATAGTCCCGAAATCAGCGCTCTCGTAAAACTCCCTGAGATTGGTGATTTCTTCCTCCACCACCCGAAACATCCTTTCGGCAGCGGCCCCGTTTACCCTGGTGAGCGCAACCCGGTCAACCAATGTCAACTGGGTATCCACCAGTTCACGCAAATCCCTGATAAAATCCGGATACCCCTTATACCCGAGCCGATCCACAAAACGAACCACCGTGGCCTCGCTGACTCCGGCCGCTTCCCCTAACTGCCGGGTCGTCATAAAAACCGCCTGGAGAGGATTTCCCGCCACAAAATCAGCAAGGGCCTTTCCCTTGGGGGTCAGGGAAGCCTTTTTTTCTTGTAAATGTTTAAGAAAGGGGTGGAAGCCGGGTTCCTGTGTCATTTCCATCACTCCACGGAAGAGGAATAGATTAAAGTGAGTGGTTTTGTTTCATTGACATATTACATTACAGCATTTCCTTAGAATAAGTCAATAATTTTATCATTTAGAGGGATAAATTGCTTCCAAAGAATTATATTGACATTTTTTGTTTCATTATGCTAGAAAATCCATTAGTCCTAATTTGCATCTTACCGTCAACCAAGGAGGATTCACCCATGAAACTTGAGCGGTTGTGGGGGGCTTCACCATTCAGATCCAGCTATGATGCCGTCATGATCGGTGGCGGGATTCACGGACTGGCGACTGCCTATTTTCTGGCCAAAGAACACAACATGAGAAACGTGGCGGTCATTGAACGAAAATACGTGGGCTTTGGCGGTTCAGGAAGAAACACGGCCATTGTCCGGGCCAACCAGCGGAGCCAGGGAAACGTCAGGCTGTACGACGAAGGTCTCAAGCTCTGGGCAACCCTGATCCGGGACCTGGACTTCAATATGATGTTCTATAACTGCGGGAACCTGAACACCTTCCACTCAGAAGGAGCCCTCGGTGCAGCGCGCCTGGCTGTATCCACCGCCCAATTGAGCGGCGTGAAGAGCGAACTCCTGGACAGGAAACAATGCAAGGAGCTTATCCCGGTCCTCAACATCGAAGATAATATCAAGTACCCCATTTTGGGGGGAATGTACCACCCGCCCGGCGGCATTGTCCGCCATGACGCAGTGGCATGGGGCCTTGCCAAGGGCGCTGCCCGCTACGGCGTTCACATCCATCAAAATACGGAAGTGACCGGCATCGATGTTGAGAACGGCAAAATCGCCGGTATCAGGACAGACCGGGGGACCATTAAATCTCCCAGGGTATTGATCTGCGCCGGAGGGTGGGGTGCGCTGCTCGCCCAAATGGCGGGAATCGAACTGCCCCTCCATCCCCTGACCATACAGGCCATGGTGACACAACCTTTAAAACCCGTTCTTCACCACGTCATATCTTCGGGGGCTTATCACGTGTATGCCAACCAGACCCTCAAAGGCGAAATCGCCACCGGCGCCCACATGGATCCCTGGCCCAATTACACCACCAATACCACCCCGCACTACTTCAAACACCAGGCCGAGGCATTGGTGGAACTTCTTCCCTTTCTGAGAGGCGTTAAATTCATGCGGCACTGGGCCGGCATC
>QMLQ01000351.1 GCA_003646815.1 Deltaproteobacteria bacterium
CCGAACCTCCGCAGCCGGGCAGGCCTGCAGCAAAGGCCGCAGCGCCTAAAACTTTCAAAAACCTCTTCCGGTTCATCTCTCTCTCCATAGACGCCCCCGAAATTATAATGACGAAATATCTTCTGTTGATACAAATATTTCCCGAATCACCCCTTGCCCGAAATTAAGGTTGCAGGCAGCCTTCCCGGGCTTTCACCCCCGGCGCAAGACTTCAGCGATCAACTCTGAAGCGCCGGATTCATCCGCTGCACCGAAAACACTGACCACCATACTCCCCTGAAAGCTTATCACATCCACACCCCGAGCATCACGGTAACAGAGTTTTTCACTCCCCGCCCTGAATTCTGCACCCTGCCTGGTGCTGGCCCTCTGAAGGTAAAACGTCTTCAGAGCTGAGTAAACACTCTGTGCCCGGGCATTGTCAGGGTAGTTCACCACAAGAAGAACAACCGGCTGAGCATCTTCCTGTAACTGGTAGGACCCCAAAACGCCCGGGGTCCGGTCACTCAAAGCGTACAAGTTCTCATCGCTCAGATAACGGCGGGAGTTCAAACCCAGAACTCCCCTCACCAGCACTTCACTGTGCGGCAGGAGTGCTTCTTCGGGCAGAAGATTCAGTAACTCAGGCTGGGGGCTCTGCCCCGGTGCGGGAAGTCGAGCCTCTATCGATCGGGCAAGATCCTCCATCACGGATTTTATCTCGGTGCTTGTCTCCAGAGCCTGAATCTCAACGAAGAATTCCCCCTGGTAAAAGATAAGACCATAGGGCCACTGCGAACCGCCGCTTCCCAGAGCCAATGGTTGGTGATCGGGCCTCCTGGTGACCGAAAATATCCCGAAAGCCGCCTCGGGATCTGCCATCCGGTAAAGGGTTACAAAGACCGAGGCCTGATCTCCGGTCCCAAAGGCTCTCGTAGCTGCTTCCCGGAAGCCATATTCCAGATAAAGGTCCGCACCGCCATTGATGAATTGATAAAGTTCCCGCCCCTTATAGAGTTTCACCGTATCCAAGGCTTGCCAGCCTGTGGGAAAAGCTGCGCCCGATAAAAGGTCCAGATACTGGAGACCTTCTTCCTTTTCCCCAGCCTTTTCTTTAACCCCGCAGCCGATGAGGATATTCACCTGGAGAAGCAGCCAGAAGAGATATCTCGCCCAACTCAACAATCCAATACTCCACCGAGTGGAAAAAGTTCTCTTGAGGTGTTTAAAAGTTAAAAGCTCTCAAGAACCCAAAAAGCTCACTCTCTATGCGTCTAGTCCAATGAAAATTTTTAAGATAGAAGAATCGAACCTCTTTGTCAATCTGTCGGCACGTTTTCCCTCTGTTTTAAGTATCGGGAGTTTATCCCCGGCTCTTCCGGTCGAAAAAGCGGATGGTCTCAAGCAGGGGCTCCCTCAAGTCAGGGCTGGGGCTGAAACCAAGTTTTTTAAGGCGGGTGGTATCGGCAAATGAGGTATGGATGTCCCCAGGCCTTGGAGTAGTGTGCACTATTCTGGAGGAGGAGCCGGTAAGCTCCTTGATCAATTCGGCCAGCTCCTGGATGGTGATATACTCTCCCCGGGCCACATTGTAGAGACCGCTTCCTTTTTCTGCGGCAAGCAGGCAGGCTGAAATTACATCCTTGACAAAAATGAAGTCTCTCACCTGGGATCCATCCCCGTAAATCACGATATCCTCGCCGCGGAGTGCGCGGTCGATAAAGATCGGCACAGCCGCCGCGTACTGACTGGTGGGATCCTGGCGCGGCCCGAAAACATTAAAAAAACGCAGGCACACAGTTTCCAAGCCCCACTGCTCAGCATACATCCGCATGTAATATTCACCTTCCAGTTTGGTCACTGCATAGGGAGTCTTGGCTTCAGGCAGCATGGTCTCCACCTTGGGCACGGTGGGATTGTCACCGTAAACCGCAGCGCTGCTTGCAAAAACAACCTTTCTCACTCCCTGGCGGCGGGCGGCCTCCAGCACATTCAAGGTTCCGAGAGTATTGATACTGACACATTCGACCGGGTTCTGGAGGCTTTCCGGAACACTGATCATGGCAGCCAGATGAAAAATGAGCTCAACCCCCTCAAAAAGAGGCAGGAGAGCTTCCAGGTCGGTTACCGATACCTGGTGAAACAAGTGCCGAAATTCCTTGATATTTTCACGGTACCCGCTGCGCAAATTATCCACCACCACAACCTCATGCCCGGTTTCGAAATGCTCCACAAAGTGGCTGCCGATAAAACCCGCTCCTCCGGTGACAAGAACCCGCATCGTTTAAGCTCCGTTTGACAAGAATTATGAGTTTCGACAGGCCGACGGCTGCCCAGAGATATGCGCTGGAAACAGCCCTGGCGGTAAACTGGAAAGACAGGCTATATTCCTTAGGAAGGACGACTGAATTAATAATAGAAAAAGGGCGGGAAATCAAGCATGCTTTCCGAGCAACCGGTGATGGACCAGGCAAGGGGAATATTTTTAACTCATCAAGGAAGAAAAAATGATCTATTGACATTAAAAGCACTGTAGATTATTGTATAGAACTTTCATATATTTAAGTAATCTTCTATAGATAAAAGTTTCGAATTAGCAGGGAGGGAGGACCTTTGGCCAAGACTTTTTCCATGACACCCAAAAAAGTACCTTCAGTTGATACACCTCACCGTAAGATCCACACCACCATTCCGGTAGCTGAATCCCTGTCGATTATCGACACTCTGCGCAAGAACGAACCTGTTTCCATGACGGGTCAGCCACTGGTTTTGTGGGATCGGGCTGAAGGCGCTTATGTTTACGACAAATGGGGCAACCAGTGGATCGACTGGTCGAGCGGAGTACTGATTACCAACGCTGGCCACAATCATCCCAAGATCAACCAGGCGATCATCGCTCAGGCGCAAAAAGGGCTGTTGACCAGCTACTGTTTCCCCAATGAGCCGCGAGCCCAGCTGGCCTCACTTCTGGTGGAGATCACGCCCGAGGGCCTGGACAAGGCGTTCATTCTGACCACC
>QMLQ01000352.1 GCA_003646815.1 Deltaproteobacteria bacterium
ACGAGTTCGCTCGAATTGCAGGACTTCAAATTGAAGACTGGTATCATGACTGAGATTATGAGAAACGGTGCCTATACCTGCTTGTCGAACAGTATCCCCATCATGTCTTCCAGCTTGGATGCCAGGTCAAGCAGTTCCTGGGGCGGGATCTGACGGATCAGTTTTCCCGAATCCTTGTCCACGACGCGAACCACGGTCTGCCCTGTATCCTTGTGCACGGAGAACTGAATCCCAACACGGTGAAGTGCCTCCATGTCACTGCTCAGGGCCTTCATGAACCCCTCGGATATGTGTGTTTTCAATACGGGTTTCTGTTGTTCCTGGGCCTTGTCTTGTTTCGTAGCGCGAACATGCTCCGCCCCATTTCCCGTGAAAACGTTTGCTGGAAGTGGGTTCTGAAGTCTTGCGGTATTAATCGCTTCTATTGACATTCTTTTTCACCACCTTTCCTAGAGTTGAGCCATAAGTGTTCAGTCAAGAGTCAGGGCGAGCCGAAAAAATTGTCTATGAGCGGGTGTCGGGATGACATCGATGACTTGCGACTCATGACTGGTTGCCATAAATATGTCCAAGTCGCTCCTTGTTCCGGATTGCCTGGAGTTCTTGTTGGATTCCGTCTTTTTTCGCCTTTGCCAGGGAAGTGCACCGGTCCTCACATTCTCTGATCCGCCTTATCCATGATGCCGTGTCCCGAGGCAGAAGTTCTGTGCCGCCTCGGCAAATATTCATGAAAGCGTTCCGTCGCTCATCTAAAAGAAACGCAAGTTTTTCATCCTCACCCTCTTCAAGGCACTGAAGAACTTCTTCAGTTCTCCTCAGCAGTTCCCTGTAAGGTGAAATGTCTGTCAAAAGTTCCATTTTCCTCTTCTCGGCTCTGGACTCACGTCTCATGACTCCCGTCCTTCGACTTAAAATGTCGCATGTACGGCCATGGGCTGATCTTGGACGTCCTGGTTAATGCCGAATTTGATTTTTCCGCCCTCTTGCTCGGCCACTTGACTCCACGCTTCAATCAGTGGGTCCACGGTTGTAATAGCATCGTGCAACCTCTTTTGGTCATTCCTGAGGTTTGCCATCGTTAGTTCGCTGGTAAGATATGCATAAAGCGCGTTCAAGTTGGCAGCAATTTTCCCACCCCCTTCGAGGTCAAGAGATGCTCTCAACTCCCCGAGGATGCTGATTGCCCTACCGATGTTTTCCCCCTTGCGTGCGGGATTTCCCTCCAGCAGGCCTTCCCTGGCCGAACGTAGGCATTTTCCAAGGGCCTTGTAAAGATGTTCAGTAATCTGAACCGGGCTCAGGTTCATTACTTCATTTTGTTCATAAGCAAATTGAACTTTCCTCAGGTTCTGATACATTCTTGAAAAATTCCTCCTCTCGTGTCTGTGCTATGAGGTTGTTTTCGATGCTAAAACCTTCATGACCTTCAAATTTATCATCGGCATTGGGGGAAAAAACTTGAGCACAAAATGAGGGTAAAGAGTGAGGATTCCTGACTCATGACTCACGACCCACGACTCCTAAGTCCTGACTCACGACTCATGACTCAAAACCGGTCCTATTTGCTCATATTAGAAATCTGGGAATTGAGGGCTGAAAGCGACTGAAGCTGCTGGCTGAGTGCGCTTGAGGTGGCCTGAAAATCCGAAAGTAGGGTCTCGAGGGCATTGAACTGGTTTCTCAAGGTCTCTTCTTTCATGGCCAGCCTGTCGTTGATCCGCTCAATCTGGTCATCGATATCGTCAATGGAGGACTGGAGGCCATCCGTTTTGGCCTTGAGAAGTCCGTCCGTGCTTCCCAAATAGCTGTCCAGGAGATCGTCCAATTGGATCGCAAATCCCTCGCTCCCGGTGGTGGTCTGGGTGAAGAAGGTGACCACGTCGGTGCGGTTGTTTTCAAGCGCCGTGGTCAGTGCGGCGTCATCGACACTCAGTTTGCCATAGCGGTCCACTGCAATACCGAGGGCACTGAGGCCGTTGACAGCAGCGTCCACTCCAGCAACCTGGGTGTAGAGCATGCTCTGAAGCCGGGAACGGATGGTGCTGGTGGTGCTGTCGCCAAGGAGCGTTCCCCCGGCACTGGTGTCTGCATTATAGGACTGCAGATCATCAAAGGTGTCCACCAGGCTGTTGTAGTTGTCTACGAAATCCTGGACCTTGCTTTTGATGCTGTCCAGGTCACGTGACACGGTGATCGAAAAGGGGTTCGCCGGATCTTCCTGTTTCAGCGTCAGTGTGACGCCGTCAATGAGGTCGTCGATGGTGTTCCCGGCCCGTTCAACCGGAATGCCGTTCAAGGTCAACTGGGAATTTTTTGCCGCTTGGGTCTCAGTCAGGGTGTGACTTGCCGGGGTGGTATAGAGCCCTGAAAGGCCTGCGGCGTCATCATTGTTGCCGTCATCATCCGCAACCGAAAAGGTGATGGTGTTTGCTGTGCCGGTTTCCTGGCTCGTCATGGTGAGGTAGTAATTGCAGCTGCCATCGTAAACGACGGCAGCGGTAACACCCGCGTCGGCGTTGTTAATGGCCGAGGCAATACCGGCAAGAGTATTATTGTCCGAATCGATGGTGACATCTACCGCATCAGCACTGCCGACCTGGATGGTTATGGTACCCGTGCCTACCACCTCGTCGCTCGCGGTAAAGGCAGCGCTTCTCTCTTGCTGAGCCTGGGCAAGCTGCGTCACCGTTGTATAATAGGTGCCTGGCGCGGCATCGTCCGATGCCGAGACAGTCATTACATCCGTGTTGCCGGATGTAGCGGTAAAGGCAGTAAAATCAGCCGATGTTTTCAGCGCTTGGATTGCCGTCTGGAGGTCTGAGAGGCCGCTCTTGAGTGTCCCCAGGGCAGATATCTTGGCCTGATAGCCCGCTTCTCTCTTTTGGAGGAGCAGAATTGGTCGTTTCTCGATTTCCATCATTTTGCTGATGATGGATTCCGTGTCCAGCCCGGACATCAATCCGCTTACGCCGATACCCATG
>QMLQ01000353.1 GCA_003646815.1 Deltaproteobacteria bacterium
GCTGACCACCTCATCGGTGTGTTCCAGGGTCGAACCCCTGGGCAGGCTCACATAGAGGTTGAATTCCTTGAGTTCGACCTCCCGCGGCACATCCAGACCCAAGGCCATGCAGAGCACCAGGCTGAGAAAAAAGGCGGCCACCACCGCAGCCACGGTTCGCGCGGGAAAGCGCATGGCCGATTTGAGAAAAAGTGTATAAACCTGCACCAACCTGTTTTTCTGCGATACCCTGTTGAATGAGCCCTGTTTCTGCTTCACTCTCCCGAGCATACTGTGCGTTATCATGGGGATCAACCCCAGGGCGGCAAACAGCGAGACCAGGAGGGTGGAGATAATGGAAACGCTGATGTGGCGGCCGATGGTCTTGATCAGGTAATCGGATGAAAAAACAAACGGGAGGAAAACCGTGATCGTGGTGAGGGTGGCAGCTAAAATTGAGCGCCAGACCTCCCGGGTTCCTTGGATAACCGCTGCTGTGCGGTCTTTGTTGAGCGAAATATGACGGTAGATGTTTTCCAGCACCACCACGCTGTTGTCCAGGAGCATCCCCACCGCGAGGACCATGCCCACCAGGGTTAAACTGTTGAGTGTTATGCCGAAAGCATAAAAGAAATTAAAGGAGATCAGGATCGAAACCGGTATCGAAAGCAGAACGATAAGCACCAGGTGTACATTCCGCAGGAAAAACCAAAGCACGAGCACAGCCAACAGACCTCCAACCAGGGCCAGCTCCATGATCAGATCGATGTTTCTTTCCATCTGTTCGGCTGTATCGTTCTGGATGACAATTTCAATATCCTGGTAACCGAGTTCCCGGTTGAGGCGCTCTATGGTTTCCCGCACAATATGGGACAGCTCGATCAGGTTGGCATTGGCCCCCCGGACCAGTTGCAAGGTGACAGCGTCCTTGCCGTTGACCCGGCTCAGGGAGGTCTCCTCTTTCAGGCCGAAAGTCACTGTTGCGATATCCTTGAGCAACACAGGGGTCTCGGGATCAACAACGATATTCTCAAGGTCGCTTACCTCTGTATAATCGGACTTCAGGTTGACGAAGTAATGCTTGTCTTTTTCATAGGCATAACCCACAAAGGTTTTTCTGCTGGTATTGGCCCTGATCAGTGAACGGATCCTCGCGGGGGTGATGTTGTAGGCTTGAGCGGCCTCATTATCCACGATAATCTCCACTGCCTTCTCCCGGCCGCCGGTAAGTTCCACATGAGAAATTCCATCGATACTTTCCAGCTCCTGGAGGATGTATTTCTCCACAACCGCCCGCACCCTTTCCAGTCCGCCGCTTCCTCGAACCTGCAGCCGCATGAACATGTTGGAAAGCCGCTCGGTGTCGATCTTTACCACCCGTACAGTGAACTCTTCGGACAGGGAGGGAATGAGCTCCCTGACCCTTTCGTAGAGCTTAAGGTAGGCGTATTCGAGGTTCACACTCCGGTTGAAATAGACATAGATGGTGCCCCGCCGCTGCTCTGCGCTGGACTCCATGCTGCTGATCCCCTCCAGAGTGCCTATGACGCCTTCCAGCGGGATGATCGCTTGCCTTTCCATGTACTCGGGGTTCACTTCACGCAGACTGGTGACCTGGACGATGAGAAACGGAAACTCCACATCAGGTACTAGTTCCAGCCGAAGGTGTTTGTAGGAGATTGCTCCGAGAAGGGACAGCCCCAGAAAGAGCATGCTGATCGAGGTCTTGCGGTTGATGGCGAATCGAATCACGTTCATTCATCCAACAGTGGTTCAGCCTGTGATTTTTTGCGGGCAAGCCCAGGCAATCAACAAATCAACAGCCGGCAGGTCTGGATGGAGGCGGGATTCATCCTGGTGAGCTTCCCGAGCTGGTTTGCCCAAAGAGTTCGCCAGCCTGGTCCACCACCGCATACACGCATGGAATCACCACGAGGGTCAAGACAGTGGCCGTGACCAGGCCGCCGATAACAGCCAGCGCCATGGGCGCGCGCAGTGCGGCTCCCTCGCCGAAACCTACTGTCAGGGGCAATAGCGCCAGAACGGTGGTCAAACTGGTCATGATAATCGGCCTTATCCGCCGCTGCCCAGCCTCCACAATCGCCTCCTCGCGTGGAATTCCCTCACGCTTGAGCTGGTTGATCAAATCCACCAGGATGATCGAGTCATTCACCGCAATACCCACCAGCATGATGATACCAATGTAGGCCATGATATTAAAAGACTTACCCAGGAAGAAAAAGATGGCCACCGCCCCCACAATGGCCAGAGGTATGGAACCGATTATGGTAAACGGGTGCAGGAGGGATTCAAACTGCGAGGCCAGGACCATGTAGATCAGTACCAGGGAAAGGAGCAGCGCAAACTGCAGGTTGCCGAATGCCTCGCGCCGCTTTTGCTCTTCTCCGGTGATCCGGAAGCTGTAATCCGGGGGAAAAGCTATCTCCCCCATGGCTGCCTCGACCCTTCGGACTACATGGTCCAGGGGAATGTTATCGGCGATGTGAGCGCTCACCCGCCCAATTCGCACCTGGTTGCGCCGGTAAATCTCCCGGGGCGCCTGCGAGAACTCGATATCAGCTATTTCATTAAGACTTATGCTGTTATTGCCGCTGGTTATGGTGATCTCATCGAGCCTGCTCACCGGCATGCGGGGCAGCTTTATGGTGATATCCATCGGTTCGCCTTCTGCTTCCCACTGCCCGGCTTCAACCCCCATAAGCAAGGCTTCAAGCTGTGCGGCCAGAGCCTCGATACCTATGTTGTAGGTTCCCGCCCTGAGGCGGTCCAGTACGATGTCGACCTCGGGGCGTCCCTGCTCAAAGCTGGTTTCCACATTGAACAGTTCATCAAGGGTTGATACCCGTTCTCTTACCTGTTCGGTGAGTTCCCGGAGCTGATCCAGGTCCTCTCCCTGGATTTCAATGACCAGCGGGGCCGCTTCCGTGCCCAGGGCAACTCCCAGGGTGGTCTGCTCCTGGAAGATGTGGGCCTGGA
>QMLQ01000354.1 GCA_003646815.1 Deltaproteobacteria bacterium
AACCGTATCAATATTGTTGAAGCGAGGGACCATTCAGGAAAGAAGAAGATCTATGTGTCCTCCTTCCTGAAACATGGGGACTGGATGATGTTATTCCAGCAGGATTCCTCCGATGCCTTCGCGGACCTCAGAAAGGCCATGGGTGTCACGGTCTTAATCCTCCTGCTGGGGGCTTTCGGGATCGTGACAACAGCCCTCATCCTTTCAAAGAGGATGGTCAACCGGATTGCCAGGACAGATCGGGAAAAGGAACGGATGAACGACCAGATCATCCAAACCGGCAAGCTTGCATCTGTGGGTGAACTGGCGGCAGGCATTGCCCACGAAATCAATAACCCTGTCGCCATTATGGTGGAGGAGGCGGGCTGGATAGGGGACCTCCTGGAAGAAGAGGAATTCCGGAAGAGTGCGAACCTGGATGAATTTGCACGGGCGCTCAAACAGATCAGGACCCAGGGGAAACGCTGCAAACAAATCACCCACAAGCTCCTGAGTTTTGCAAGAAAAACAGACCCGAGGGTCCTGGACGTCCAGCTTAACGATCTTATTGCGGAACTGGTCGAGCTCTCGGCACAGAGGGCCAAATACGCAAAGGTGACCATCAATATGCGGCTCAAACCAAATCTTCCGTTCTTACAGGCATCCCCTTCTGAATTACAGCAGGTCCTCCTGAACCTGATAAACAACGCCCTGGATGCCATGGAAAAGACAGGCGGGATTCTGGATATCACCACCCGGTTGGAAGGGGCCAATTTCATCATTGAGATATCCGACAACGGGCCCGGGATCCCCGAGGCCAATCTCGAGAAGATATTCGACCCATTTTTTACCACAAAACCGGTCGGAAAAGGGACCGGCCTGGGATTATCCATCTGCTATGGGATCATCAGGAAAATGGGTGGAGAAATTGAGGTGAGGAGTACCGTGGGAAAGGGCACCACCTTTGTCATAACACTGCCAGCGAAAGGTAGTGCCGGTGAATCACCAATCCACCGGGGAGAAACCACTGAAAGGCGACCGCCCCAGAATCATCATGCCCCTCTAACGAACAATCCGCCGGAGCAAAGACATGAGTGATAAGAAGGACCATTTGGAGCCCATAAGACTCCTCCTCGTAGATGATGAAAGAGGCTTCGTAGATATTATTTCCAAGAGGATGGGCAAGAGAAATATCGAAGTTACGAAGGCCTTCAGCGGAACCGAGGGTATCCGGGCTCTTCGGGGGCAGGATTTTGATGTGGCCGTTCTTGATCTCAAGATGGAGGATATGGACGGAATTGAAGTCCTGAAGATATTCAAAAAAATAGTTCCTGAAATGCCGGTTATCATGCTGACGGGCCATGGCTCTGAACAGGCCGCAAGGGAGGGCATTCAGTTCGGCGCCTTTGATTATCTGACAAAGCCATGCGAACTGGAAGATCTTATTGGTAAAATTCACGCGGCCATAGAAAAATGGAGGTGAAAGAGATGGATGCATTCAAGGTCCTTTTTGTGGACGATGAGATGGATTTCCTGGAGACGCTGATGAAGCGCATGAAAAAGCGCGGCGTGGATGTTGAGGGCGTCGGGAGCGGTGAAGAGGCGCTAAAGATGCTGGAGGACAAACAAGTGGACGTGGTGGTCCTGGACGTAAAGATGCCCGGGATGGACGGTATTGAGACCCTGCAGGAAATAAAGAAGCGCTACCCGCTGGTAGAGGTCATTATGCTCACCGGCCATGCCAATGTGGAAGTGGCCATACAAGGCATGGAACTGGGCGCCTTTGATTACCTCATGAAACCCATGGCGATCGATGAGCTGTCCTTCAAGCTCAAGGACGCATATAAAAAGAAATCCCTGCATGAACAGAAAATAAGAAAAAAGGAGGGCGTATTGTGAAAAAAAGGACAAATCTTTTCCGAATGTTGATGGCGGCATCCGCCGCCCAGGCGAAGTGGGAATACGAGACATCCATGAATATCCTGAGGAGCAAAAAGAGGCTCCTGGTTCTCGGATTGCTGTGTCTACCCTGTGTGCTTTTTGCCGTGGCCTTTGCCTCGGACCAGCTTCCTGCAATCCTTGGAGGCCACAAGGCATACAGCCCGTCCTATTCCAGCGCGGGACTGTTATGGGTGTCGACCCTGATAGGTCTGATGGCAGGGCTCATCACCGGTTGCATCGGTGCGGGTGGAGGCTTTATCATCACCCCGGCCCTCATGAGCGTGGGCGTAAAGGGCATCCTGTCGGTGGGTACGGACCTTTTCCACATCTTCGCAAAGGCCATTATGGGCACCACCATACACAAAAAGCTGGGTAATGTCTCCGTAGGCCTGGCCATTGCGTTTCTCGTGGGCTCCCTTGGAGGGGTGAGCTGCGGAGGAATCCTCAACCGTGCGATCTACGAGATCAGTCCCGTACTCAGCGATTTTTTTATCACGCTCATTTACGTGTTTCTGCTTGGTTTTTTAGGTGTCTATGCGCTCCTCGATTTCCTGAAAAACCGCAAGTCCGGGGCGGAAGTTGGCGCCCATACAGGAGAAAGCCCCAGGGGAATGGAGGCCGCAAGCGGCAAGAAAGGCCTTCCCGCGAGGTTGCAGTCCGTGAACATCCCCCCCTCCATACCATTTGACCGTGACCTGGTGCCCGGGGGCAAGAGGATCTCCGCCTGGTTTGTCGCAATCTGCGGATTTTTTGTGGGAATGGTTGCCGCCATTATGGGTGTCGGAGGAGGATTTCTCACCTTCCCCATGTTCGTCTATGTCCTCGGCGTTTCTTCATTTACCACCGTCGGTACGGACATCTTCCAAATTATTTTTACGGCAGGATATGCCTCCATAGGCCAGTACGCCTTCTATGGCTTCATCTTCTACTCCCTGGCCATGGGCCTGCTGGTGGGCTCGCTCATCGGTATCCAGGTAGGGGCGCTGGTAACCAAGGTCGTCAAAGGCATATATATT
>QMLQ01000355.1 GCA_003646815.1 Deltaproteobacteria bacterium
CAACACGTGAAGAACTCCGACCGGATTGTGGCTAGTTGTTTTGATGACTGGCGTCGTTCCACCATACGGCTAAAGATACCAGTCCTTCGTCGCGAAGGATTGCTCACCGATGAACATTTGAACCAGATGTCAGACGAGATCAAGGACATCTTGAAAATGCTTTCGCAGTAGCAGCTAAAGCACTCCGGCGGAGTAGAGAGAGACGCAATATTTGAGAGAGTGGAACATTTTTGCGAAGGGCATCTGGGGGAATATCCATTCTGACGACAAAGTACTGCCCCGACGATTTTCAGCTTTTTCAGCACACACTTGAATCTCCAATCTGGCACACGATCACAAAAATTGAATAGCAGAGTGAGGGGATGACGGAGATCTCGTGCCCAAGTCTGCCCAAATGCGTGTGACACTGCCTGGCGACCATACAGAACATATAGAAGATGACACTCCCGCCACAAATTCCGGCATTTTCCTTTTGTCACCCGACCTAAAAGGTTCCTCACACACATACAGGCTTGACAGGGTTGTGTGTGACGGCATAACAATTCATCAATAAACCGATAAATCCCCTTGAAATTTGGCAGCATTATGCCGATAAAAACGAAGAGAGCATTGATGGAAGGTGAATGATGGCGAAATACAAGACAGTGTATCAATCGAGGGAAATCATTTCTGCACGGGAAAGCGGACCTGGAGAGTGGACTGAATATGATGCCGTAATAACCATCAAAGACGGAGGCAAGAATCCCGTCACCATAGACATGACGTTTGATTCCATCCCCCCTTTTGCCATCGAACTGCCAAAGACCCACACAATACGGGCAGAAAACCTGACGCAGGCATTCGTGAAAGTCGTTAAGTTCTTGAAGAGGTATGGTTTTGAGTTCAAATGAGGAGGAACCATGGGAAAAGGCAATCTATTCTGGTCTGGACAGCGGGTAATGGAAAGATGGAGTATCTATTCCACGGAATTGGCAGCTCATATCTACAATGGGCTGCCAGCATTCAGGATGGAAAATGGAGAATTTCTTCAAGTCTCCCCCGAAGAAGTGAACTACTTTGATGCGAACCACATGACTGATTTCGTGTTCAATCCGGATGATGTCATAGGTTTTGAAAAGGAGCACGGAATTACACCTATTCCAGACCCTGAATTAGAAAACGCGAAGCTTGCTGCCGAAGATGCTCGTGAACTGGGTTTTTTGAGAAAAGAAAAAGCAAAATGGGATATCTCAATTGAAGCGGCAGTTCAGGTCGCCATATTCTGCTCCACACTGGGGCGCCCAGTATTGAAAAAGGAAGTCACGGATGAAATTTGGAAAATAAATTCTACTATCCCCGACACCACGATTGATAAAATATGGCAGGCATTGCCACAGAAGTACAAAAAGGGCCCTGGAAGGCCAAGAAAGGAGCCAGTGTTATCCAATAATCTCTAATCCCCTTACTGGCCGTATCTTTACGGCCTTTTTTCTTCTTGCAAATTACCTCCAAGAAAACCCCCAAAACCTTCCTGTCTTGAACTCAGGAATATTTCACCCCCTAGCAAAAACGCGATTGTATTCTATAATAATAATGTCAAGCGGGTGAGGACATTCCTGTTCTTCGAATGTCATTCATGTTCATTGAAAATTGAATATCGAACATCCAATCAAGGAAACCCGAAGGTTGGGCAGGGACTAGCGCCGCAGAAGGTCCCGAGACAGCGGGCGAGACTTTAGGAATGAAGAGAAAGTTCCTCCTTTCTCACAGGGGTGGGTGAAAGCCCCATCCCGAACGGAGATTTTTTCAAAAAAATAAAAATAGCACATCAAGATCTCCGCACAGACCTCGTCTGTTGCATGTGCTGAGAAAGGAGATCCTTATGGAACATAGGATCATTCAAGTAAACCTTATCGTCGAGGGATATAGTCCGAGACGAAATTTTGAAGGAAAGGAGGAACTGAAAAGGAGTATCGAGAAACATGGACTGATCGAACCCCTTTTGGTCCGCAAGGACGGGAACGTATACGTGGTCATCGTCGGAAATCGCCGCTTCCGAGCGGTCAAGGAATTGGGTTGGAAATCGGTGGACTGCATCATCGAGGACATAGACGAAAAGAAAGCTGCGCATCTCTCCTATCTCACGAATTCAGAAGATCTCAGAAACAATCTGAATCCTATTGAAGTTGCACTACACATCAAGGCAATGAGGGAAAAATTCGGATATAGTGTCCAAGACCTCGTAGATCTTGGTTACGCGAAAGACGACCAGACTATTTACAACAAATTGAACCTTCTGGCCTTACCTCAAAACATCCAAGAGAAGATCTCGTGCAAATCCATTGGGCCAACAGTCGGATATAGACTCGGTGCCATCAAGGATCCAGATCTCCAAGAAAAGGCATTCAAAAAAATTCTGAGGCTGAAGAAACGCACTGTGCGTAAGTCCGAAAAGGTCATTCAAAACCTAATCAATTTGGAAAAGGTCAAGACTGAAAAACGCCATCAGGAGGTCAAAGTTCCAAAGGGTGATATTCCGGGTGTGTACTTTAAAGATTCCAGTGAGATGTCTGAACATGCGGACGGAAGTGTAGGTCTGATTGTCACAAGTCCTCCCTACGGAGTCGGTATGGGATACGAGAAGGAGGTTTCCTTTGAGGAACACCTTGAAGTGCTGCACAGGGTTTTTCGTGAATGCGCCCGGGTCCTGATTCCTGGAGGAAAAATCTGTGTCAATTTCGGTGATATCCATAATTTCGGTTCTCGGAACGGTGGGAAACCTGAGATCAGACTCATGGGGCACCACTATCAAGAGATACTGGAGAAACATGGGTTAAGGTTGATTGGCACTATTACCTGGAAGAAATGCAACCCGGGTAAGAGAGATTTCAATTGGGTCAGCAATCCTCAGGCAAATTATAGTGAGAGTATGAGGCATGGTTCTTACCGCATCATC
>QMLQ01000356.1 GCA_003646815.1 Deltaproteobacteria bacterium
ACTGGCCCAGGCCCTGGAGCGTTCTTACGCGGTCAAAGTGGAGAAAGTCAGTTTCACCCTCACCCGCAACCAGGCCATGCAGGAAGAGATCGACTCGCTGATGGAAAGTTCTTCTGCGCCTGAGGTTTTCCTGATGGAAATCAAGGCCAGAGGGGTTGAGGGAGCCAGATACATCAGGGAGAAATACCACAAACCGGTGTTCTACACCAATAATGTACCCCGCCAGGTGGATTCCGACTTCAAACCGATGAAAGATAACACCGAACTGGACCGCCTCATCATCCAGGCCCTGAACAAAGCTGTTGAAAGATTCAACAGCAGAATGAAAACTTCTTTTCCAACTTGTCCTATATGAGCTGATTATATAGTGTCTTTATGCTGAGGGGGCGGTTATCCGGACCGCCCCGTTTCATTTTCAGAGACCGGATTCCAGTTCGTGCTCGATACGTCCGATTGTATCTTCCAAGTTGAAAGCCCTGAAATATTTGTTCATCACCTGGATAATATTTTCGATCACCTCGCTTTCGGCATCAATCCCCGCCGAGGAAAGGTTCCGGTACAATTTTTCCCGGGCTTGCAGCACATCCGGTTCGGTCCAGATATAACGGCAGCCTGTGCGCACAAGCCATTCCCTCCGCTGGGGGCTGAGCTCGCTGAAAGGCTTGCCCAATTCTTCCGGCAGGCGCCATTTTTCCCAGCGGCCGCTGCGCACCACTGCATCCGCCAGGGCCTGCATCAAGCCTGAGCTTTCAGCAAGCTTTCCCTGCTGCAACAGTTCCTCCTCCCGGCAAGAGAGTTTTTTCAACGAGTTGTATTCAGCCTCGGTGAATTCAGGTCCCACATTGGCCCCTCCCATACCGCTTGCCGGGTAGTCCTCGGGGTTTGAGACATTGTCCGTGTAATGCCCCTTGATGAATGAACCCCAGTTCCAGGCGATCTTTACCAAGGTTTTGGCCACCTGCGGGTCGAAAAGCGTGGTGTGCAGGTCGGTTCCCACCTTTCCCACCACAAAGCAGGGCCAGACATCCGCTAAGTTTTCCGCCGCCAACTGCTCGTTCAAGCCTCTCAGAAAACTTTTGAACACCTCCAGATCAGCCAGGCCTCCATGTACTTCCTCTGTTCCCACCTCGTAACTGATTTTCGGCAGCCCCAGCCTCCTGCGATGCCCCTCGGCGTGGGCAATCAATTCCACTGTGCGATCTACCACAGTATAGACCGCAATGTTCTCCCCGGGAGGAAGGGTCTTATCCACAGTGGGATCGATGTGCAGAAGGTCGTAACCGGCATTGATACAGGCCACCAGGGAATCTTTCACTCCTTTCATGGCCTGCTCGAGGCTCCATCCCTCAATGGATTGCTTGTCCTTGAGCCAGGGACCGCCGTGATCCAGAGCAACTATCACCGGACCCTTGAAACCTGTTTCATCAACCTCTTGCCTGACCAGTTTCATGAACTCTTCCTGCCTCCAGCCGGTATATCCTCCATCCAGGTCAACCTGGTTGAGGGTGGCGGCGAATTTTATCGGGGAGCCGGCCCTTGCCGCGGCCCGCACCGCGGCCTTGACCACCGCTTCGCTGTTGGGGCAGGCGGCCAGGAGAGTAACCGGCTTCAGACCTTGCAGGGTGCCCTTTTTCAGGGCTTTAAGAATCGCATCAGTCAAAGGCAGACCTGATTTTTCGGCCAGCTGCCGAACGCGGCTACAGTCGGCAGTAATACGCTTCATCTTTGCTCCTGGACTTAATGTGGATACTGATAAAATGCTTCCCGGTCGCTGATTAAGCCTGAAAGATCATTCTTTCTTTCTGACCTTGATAATAAAGCAGGTGGACAAACGTTTGACTAGAGGAATGAATCTTGAGATAAAGTTCACCACCGGAGAATTATCAATGAATTTGTGTTCGACGTATTTGAATCCTTCTTTGTTGAGCAGCCTGTAAATTGTGAATGGATCCCAGTAGAAAAAGTGGTCGCGCTGGTCATAGGTGAACTCAGGCCAGGATTCCATTTTATGATAGTAATTCTTGATATTGAGAAACAATGTTCGGGCGAATGTGTGATAACTTGCCGCATTGGGAATCGAAAGCACAAGAAAACCCCCGGGTTTCAGCACACGGTGTATCTCTCTCACCAGTGTGCGTGGATCTTGGCTGTGCTCGAGCACTTCGAGCAGGATAACGGTGTGGAAAGAGTTGTCATCGAACTGCAGGCGGCTGCCCTCCACCTTGACGATCCGGAGGTTGGGGTGGGAAAACATCCTGCGTGCAATCTCCAGGGCCTGCTCATCCACATCAGCCGCCACTACCTTGTGTCCCTTGCGCGCCAAGTAGTGGGAGTACACAGCCAGGTGACAGCCCAGATCCAGCACACTCTCACCCTCCACCATGTCCAAGGCCAGGGTAACCCTGGTGGACCTGGAAAAGTCCAGATCTTGCTCGGCGGTGCGCTTTATGAAATCTTCCAGCTCTTTCCAGCTCCAGAGCCGGTCTGCATAACGATATTTTTTCTCCTGTTGCATAGGCGCCCCCGACTCAGAGCTTCCCTTTTAAAAGAATTTGTGCCTTCAAACCTTGATTGCGCAAAGGTAATAACTGCGGCAATATCTCCACAAGAAAGTGAACTTTCCGGCGAAACGCAAAAGCGCATACCAGCCCGGAACATACTGCAGGAGCCTTCCCGGGGGATAAAACCACAGCAGAAGCTTTCTCGGCAGTTTCATCTTGACCTTCAAGGGGAGCCAGAAAAACAATGTTGGAAGCGGGTTCCAGCCCACGGTTTCCTCGACCTTGAACCCATGGGATTCGAAAAATTTCCGCGCCCGGTCCACCGGCCAGAAACACTTTTCTCCCCGGCCCTGGATCGGGCAGAACCGGTTTGCCTCCACAAAATAGATCCTCCCCCCGGGTTTGAGAACCCTACGCACACCT
>QMLQ01000357.1 GCA_003646815.1 Deltaproteobacteria bacterium
ACGTTCTCAGGGATAGCCGCCATGGATAACAAGGCCGGCAGGAAGTTATTCGACCCGACCCCGGAGGCGGTTCCATTCAAGCACGATGGCGTGCAGCCGATCGCTTTCCTTGTGGCGTAGATGAGCCACGTTTCTAATGCAGGTCCTTCCCTCTGCGAAAAGGGAGATGGCCGCCAATGTGGGGGCCATGTCAGGCATATTGCCCATGTCGGCCTCAATACCGATAAGCGGTGCCCCGCGAACCGCCACCCGGTCAATACCCCTTTGAACCTCGCACCCCATTTCTTCCAAAAGATCCAGGAATCGAATATCCCCCTGTTTTGTGCTCTGAGGATGGATGTTTTCGGTGACAACCGTTCCGCAGGTCACTGCTGCAGCGGCCCAAAAATAGGAGGCAGAGGAGACATCACCTTCAATGGTCAGTTTTCGTCCTTCGTATTTCTGTCCGGCCTCAATCCTGAAATTCCTATATCCGTCATGATCCACTGAGACACCAAATCTCTTCATCATGTCCAGGGTGAGATCTATGTACGGAAGGGAAACCGGTTTTCCGATCACTTCGATCTCCACATCCTTTTCTGCATACGGTCCACAGAGAAGCAGGGAGGAGATAAACTGGCTGCTCTTGGCAGCCACCACGGTTGTTCTCCCTCCCCGAATACCACTGTCCCGGACCAGCACAGGGGGATATCCGTCCTTTTCCATGAATTCCATGTTCACCTGGAGCTTTTGAAGGGCGTCCGCCAGGTCTCCAAGAGGTCGTTCACGCATACGAAGACTGCCCGTGAGGACAATGTCCCCACGGGTCAGTCCCGCAACAGCCGAAAGGAGACGCAGGGAGGTGCCGGAGTTCCCCACATAAATCTCCTTTCCTGCTGTTCGCGGCTCCAGTTTTCCCCCGGTCCCTGCAACTTTCAGAGTTTCTCCTTCAAGGGAAAGATCTACTCCGAGATGGAAGAGAGCCCGGGTTGTGTAAAGCGTATCTTCACAATTAAGAAAATCCCTGAGCTCGCTTTTTCCTGTGGCCAGTGCCGCTGCTATGGCCGCCCGGTGGCTCAGGCTCTTTGAGCCAGGGATCTTTACGCTTGTATTGATTACTTTCTGTTCTTCCATGGAAAAATTGCCTTTGTAATTACCCCGATTGCCCTAACGCCGCTTCAACCACCTTCCTCATGAGAGTTACAGGTGGATCCAGATCATCAAGGTAGGAAATGATAGCTGTTTTGTGTGGTATGGTCACACTCATTCCCCGTATGCCGAGTGCTTTCATGCCGCGGATGGCCCCCTCTATATCCGTTGTCTCGAAGGCCAGATAAACACCATTTATGCCCTTGGCCTCAAACGCGGCATTATGCATCACCGGGCCAAGGGAATGTCTCACCGGATGCCCTACCACAGCATAGAGGTTTGTATATTGGTCGATTTTCATAAACGCTTATCTTTCCGTTATAGTTTCCTTGATCTTGTGACCAAAATGCCTGCCTGCCTCTTCCACGTATCCCAGTATCCTGTCTCCGGGCTTGAACCTCACAACGGAGAGTGCTTCCCCTTCAGGACCGACCATGCGGATGGTCTCCGCGTTCTGGACAATCACGCTTACCTGGCCCTGGGGACCTTTTGCCTCAATCAGGAGCAAGGGTCTTCGCTCGATTTTAACTCTTCCCACCAGTAGAGGTGCGGTTTGCCCTTGAAAATCAATGCCCATCACAGAGTCACCGGCCTTCAACTCCGACAAATACTTTGTCTTTCCCTCCGGGACCATGACGTAGGCATGAACGGGTCCCGCGTTTACCCGGAAAGGCCGGGGCGCCACATACGGATTTTCAATGCTCTCCGAGTGTATGAGAAAAAGGCACCGGCTGCTGTTTCCAACCAGGACTCCTTCTCCTTCTTTCATCATGGTGCAGGTATCCACACATACCCGGTCACCCATCCCTGCAGGATGCACTGCGGTAATTTCCAGTTCGCTCAGTTCGAGATTCTCCTGGCTGAACTTTGCTTCTTTTATGATGTCTCGTACCTTCGCAGAATCAGGATCCTGGATAACCAGGCCGTCTACCCCCTTTTCAAGGATTCCAAGAGCGGTCTTTGCTTCATCCAGGGTTGCAACCTCCACAAAGATATTGCCTGCCCTCGCCAGGAGATTTTCCAAAGGGATAATGGTCCAGTCGCTGGTCTTCACCACGACTTTCCTTTCCTTGCTTATTTTGACGATCTTTTCTTCATCCTCGGCGGATTGGATCTCCATGCGCGTCACGTCCTTGCCCCACCTGAGATCACCCTTGTCTGAGACCGTCTTTATCAATCCCAGTTCCTTGACACCTTGAACTTTATCCGGCGGTACAATCACCGCATCTGCCCCCGCCTCCAGGGCTGTTGTTACCAGGTCCTTCTTCCACGGGTCCACGTTGACCCATATCTCTTTCATGATGTTTCTCACTCCTTGTTGAAAAAGCCGTCGAGTGATTCAAATAGCCCTTGGAATGCCTTCCTGTCTCCACCCCTGATAATCCGCTCCAGCAACTCGCACGATTGCTGGTAGGTCTGCAAGCTCCCCTCTGCGAAAGGGTTGTCCATCAGGAGGGATCCAAAAAGGCTTGATGGTTGCTCAAGCATGGCCCTGATACGATCAAGGATCTGCCTGAAGGTCGGTGTAGAGCAATCAAGGAGTTCTCTCATGCTGAAGCCTGAATCTTTTACGCAAAGGGCCAATGCCAGTGTGGCAAAGTGATTTACCCCTTGGATAATACCCATCATGCGGTCATGAGTTTCGGGCTCAAGAAAGACGAGTTTGATCCCGCTCTTTCGAAATATGCCGGTAATCCAATCGAGCCCCTCCTGCCCCCTTCCCGGACAGACAACGATCTTCAAATCCTTATTTTCCGGCGCAGGTCCAAACAGGGGATGG
>QMLQ01000358.1 GCA_003646815.1 Deltaproteobacteria bacterium
ACAATATGGAGCAGGCCGCCTGGAAAATGAAACTGGTGCTGGGCATGATCCCCATGGCGATCATCTATTTCGCCACAGAGGCCCTGCCCATCGGACTGGTGGGGATCCTGATGCCCACCCTTGCCTACTTTTTTCACCTGCTGCCCAAAAAGATGATCGGAAAGACGTTTGCAGGTGACGCACCGCTTTTTCTCCTGGGTGTCCTGGCCATGGGGGTCACCGTGATCAGTGTCGGTCTCCACAAGAGGCTCGCCACGTGGATACTGGGCTGGACAAAGGGATTTGTTATGCCCATTGTTGTGCTCTGTGTCTCCATGTCCACCCTTGGCTCATTCATCTCTGCCCATGCAATGGCGGCCTTCATGGCGCCGGTCATGGCCGCGGTGTACATGGGCGCCGTCTCAGCCAACAGCCGGGATGGAACAGTCCAACATGATCCGCAACTGGCCAAACTCCTGCTTTTCTCCCTCTGTTTTGCACTGAATGTGGGAGGGGTGGGTTCACCCGCTGCCGGCGGCAGGAATGTTATCATGATGGGGTTCTGGTCCGACTACAATGTCCCCATGAGCTTCGGCCGATGGATGATGTACGGTCTCCCCCTGGCGCCCATATTGGGCCTGGCAGTCGCATTCTACATGCTGCTTGCCTTCAAAGGGGTCAAGACCAAGGACCTGACGCCCGGTCTTACGGCCATCAAGGAGGAAACCGCCAGGATGGGCGCCATGAGCTATGCCGAAAAGGTGGCACTTGCCATGATGCTCCTGATACTGGTCCTCTGGATTTTCGGCGGACACGACCTGGGGCTGGGGGGCCCTGCCCTGCTTGCCCTGCTTATCCCGGTGCTTTTCGGCATTACTGAGTGGAAAAAAATCCTCAGTGGCATATCATGGGATGCCTGGTTCATGTATTGCGGCGCGCTGACCCTCGGCGCGCTTCTCAAGGAGTCGGGTGCCGCCTTGTGGATCGCCCGTATTTTTCTTGATGCTCTTAATTCCATGGATATCGGAAAGGGGCTGGGACTCTGGATCGGAATGAGCACCTTTTCCGGTCTCCTGACAAACTTCATGTCGGACGCGGGCACCACCGCCCTCCTGGGCCCCATAGCCATTCCTATGGGAATCATGAGCGGTGTCCACGGCGAACCCTGGGCCATCGGCCTCGCAACCGCCTTTGCCACGTCATTTGCCCATTTCCTGATTGTCGGGACCCCGAACAATGCCATCGTGTACGGGCTCGGCCTGTACCCCGATACCGGAAAGAGGATGATAAAACCCATTGATTTTGTAAAATACGGGTTTCTGCTCTGGATCATTTCCCTGGCCATTACCTGGATCGTGGAATTTATGGTATTATATACAATAATAGGGTTTCCCGAGGGAATCACCGAAACGGCCAAGGCTGTTATGGCCACGGCCCACTGATGGCTCCGTGGATACGTATCATCATGCACATCGACATTCAGTGCCGGTGTCATCAACCAATCATTAAAAAAGGGAGGTCAGCCCATGAAAAAGAGGATACTCCTGGTGGACGACGAGAAGGATTTTGTGGAGGCCTTAGCCGAACGTCTGAGAAACCGTGACTTTGATGTCACTACGGCCTTTACCGGAGAAGAAGCCTTGGAAAAGCTGAAAGAATACAACTTCGACGTGGCCATCGTGGATGTGAAGATGCCCGGACTCGACGGCATCGAAACGCTCAAGGAGATAAAGAAGCTGAAGCCCCTCACGGAGGTACTCATGCTCACTGGCCACGGAACCGTGGAAACGGCCATTGAGGGGATGAAACATGGAGCTTATGATTTTCTTATGAAACCGTGCGAAATGGATACCCTCCTCGAAAAGATCGGCGACGCTTACGAACGAAAGGCTGAACAAGAGGAAAGAATCAGAAAGGCAACGGCCGAAAAGCTTTCCACTTCGCCTTTGAGTGCGCTCGAATAAGACGACGGATGGAAACGGGGCCGGGTCGAAGGGGTCCCGGCGGTTATTCCAGAAAAATGGAGGTATAGATATGCTCAATCCAATAGTTATGCTGGTGGATGATGAGGTCCCCTTTGTGGATACCATGAAGAAACGTCTGGAGAAAAGAGACCTTACCATTATCACTGCGTTCAGCGGAGAAGAGGCGTTGCACACGCTTGAATCACACCAAAATACGGATGTTGTAATCCTGGATGTCAAGATGCCCGGCATGGACGGCATTGAGACCCTGGGTAAAATCCGGAAGGACTTCCCCCTGATCGAGGTTATCATGCTTACCGGGCACGGCACCATAGAATCGGCAATTGAAGGTATGAAACTGGGGGCCTTTGATTACCTGATGAAGCCATGCGAAATAGAACAGCTCATGGAAAAAGTCCAGGAAGCGACCCGGAAAAAACGGGACCACGAAGAAAAGATCAGGGAGGCCCGCGTAAAAGAAGCACTCTCCGGCCACGGGCTGGAATAGCATGCCTACCACCCCTGAAAACTTCTGAGAAACTGCCATGTGGTCCAAAATCAACCTGAGAACCAGGATCTACACGATCCTTTCCTTCCTTGTGGTAATCACTCTTTTGGGCGGCGTGGTGATGGTGTGGTATACCTATCGGATGCAAGGGCTTATGGGCCGGATTATCGACAAGAATCTTTCCGCCTTCGAAGCAGCGGAAGAGCTTGAAACCGATCTCGCCACACAGAAGGGCTTTGTTTCCTATTATTTCATAGACGGAGATCCCGCATGGCTGAAAAAATTGAAGGCACACCGCCGGTCCTTCAGGGCTCAACTCGAAAAGGCATTGTCACTGGCGGAAACAAAGGAACAGAAATCTCTGATTGCGAGGATTGAAACAAAATATGCCGAATATACCGCACTAAAAGACCAGGTGATCGGGTACTACAGGGCAGGAGAAATGGAAAAAGGA
>QMLQ01000359.1 GCA_003646815.1 Deltaproteobacteria bacterium
CCTGGAAGATGTGCTCGCCAAACGGCGAGCTGATGGGCTTCTCGGCCGGAATGTGGCTGGCAAGCAGGGTTTCGACTTCGATATCCGTATTCAGATGGGCGCCGGGGCTTACATCTGCGGGGAAGAGTCGGCGCTGATCAACTCCACCGAGGGCAAGCGCGGAGAACCCAGGGACCGGCCGCCCTTTCCCGTGCAGCAGGGTTACCTGGGCAAACCCACCTTGGTCAATAATGTGGAAACCCTGGCTGCGGCTGCTCGGATAGTGGAAAAGGGCGGTGAATGGTTTGCCTCTATCGGCAGTAGTCAATCCACGGGAACCAAGTTGCTCAGCATCTCTGGAGATTGCAAGCGTCCCGGGGTCTACGAGTTGCCTACAGGTATACCGGTACGTATGATTCTCTCTGTGGTGGGCGGTGAAAACGCCCAAGCGGTCCAGGTAGGAGGCCCCAGCGGAACCTGTATCGGTGAAAAGGATTTCGACCGGAAGATCTGTTACGATGATCTCGCCACTGGGGGAGCGCTTATTGTTATCGGTCCCCAGCGGGATTTGTTGAAAGTCACTTACAATTTCACCTGTTTCTTTGAAAAAGAATCCTGCGGCTGGTGTGTACCCTGCCGTGTGGGCACCAAGCTGTTGAAAAACAAGCTGGAAAAAATCCTCAATGGCCATGGCACGCGAGTAGATCTAGAAGAACTGGAAAGCTGGGGCAAGATCATCCAGATGACCGCCCGCTGCGGCCTGGGACAAACCGCTCCCAATCCGGTTCTGACCACCCTGGCCAATTTCCGCGATGTTTATGATGACCGGATAACAGAAGATGAATACCTGACAGGCTTCGACCTGGACGCTGCAATAAAGGACGCCTGCGAAGCCACGGGTAGAAATCCTAATTTCGATTAGAGGAACCAATGAGTCATAAGATCACCTTTTTCATAGACGGTATCGAATACACTGCTAAAAGTGGACAGTCCATCCTGCAGGCTGCAGATGAAAACGGTGTTTACATTCCTCGGCTATGCTACCATCCTGAGCTCAAGCCCAGCGGGAGCTGCCGGATCTGCACAGTGAATGTCAACGGGCGGAACATGGCTGCCTGCACCACCCCTGTAGCCGATGGGATGATAATCCTGAACGAAACCGAAGAGTTGCAGGATGTACGCCGCGCACTGGTAGAAATGCTTTTCATTGAGGGAAATCATTTCTGCCCTTCCTGCGAAAGGAGCGGCAACTGCGAACTTCAGGCTTTGGCCTATAGGCTCAAGATCATGTCTCCCCGCTTTCCTTATATATTTCCCAAGCGCAGTCTGGATGCTACACACCCGGCTATATTCATCGACGGCAACCGTTGCATCCAGTGCGGGCGGTGCGTGCGTGCTGCCGAGGAACTGGATGGCAAGCCGATTTTAGGCTTTATCGGGCGCGGGGGTGACTTGAAGATCAAGGCCAGCTCCTCCGAAGGATTGGCCGGAGTTGGGATAGCCCCAGATGATCATTGTGTCCAAGTCTGCCCGGTAGGTGCGATAATAATCAAAGAAACCGCCTACCGCATTCCTATAGGCCAACGGTCCTATGATAAAAAACCGATCGGTTCCGACATCGAAGCAAAAGCTCGGAAGAGCCCTACAGGGGCAGTCTAATTCGACAGCCCAACGAACCACGAAAAATATAGAGGAAGAGATGTCCAAGCCAAAAATAGCTACAACCTCGCTGGCCGGCTGTTTCGGTTGCCACATGTCGATACTCGACATTGATGAGCGCATCCTGCAGTTGGCAGAACTGGTGGAGTTTGATAAATCTCCCATTAACGACATAAAACGTTTCACCGGAGAATGCGATATCGGCCTCGTCGAGGGCGGCTGTAGCAATGTGGAGAACGTGGAGGTCCTGCGTTCTTTCCGCAAGCATTGCAAAATACTTATCTCTGTGGGGGAATGTGCCATAATGGGCGGGCTGCCGGCAATGAGAAACAGCATCCCCCTGAAGGAGTGCTTGAGGGAAGCTTTTCTGGAGGGCCCCTCGATTGTCGATGGGATGATACCCAATGACCCGGAGCTCCCCTTGCTGCTGGATAAGGTTTACCCTTGCCACGAAGTGGTCAAGATCGACTACTTCCTCCCCGGGTGTCCGCCGAATCCGGATCTGATCTGGGAGAGCCTGGTTGCACTACTTTCTGGTAAAGAGGCAGAGCTGCCCTATGAACTGATAAAATACGACTGAAATGGAGCTTATAGATGAGTACTCCTGTTATGCTGCATAGGGAAAAGGCGATGAAAGAGGTGGTCATCGACCCGGTTACCCGGGTGGAGGGCCACGGGAAAGTGACTATTATTATTGATGCGAACGGGCATGTGGAACGTACCCGTTTGCAGATAGTGGAATTTCGAGGTTTCGAGCGTTTTGTCCAGGGCCGTCCCTACTGGGAAGCTCCGGTAGTGGTGCAACGCCTCTGCGGAATCTGTCCTGTAAGCCACCATTTGGCAGCAGCTAAAGCCATGGATGTAGTTGTCGGGGTGGGACCTGAGGGTCTCAGCCCCACAGCCGAAAAAATGCGTCGGCTCATGCATTACGGGCAGATGTTGCAGTCGCACGCATTGCACTTTTTCTATCTCTGCTCCCCGGATTTGCTCTTTGGTTTCGATTCGGATGTTTTGAAGCGCAATATCATCGCTGTGGCGGCCGAGTATCCCGATATCGCCCGGCAAGGTATCATGCTGCGCCGTTACGGCCAGGAGATCATCAAGGCCACCGCGGGCAAGAGGATTCATGGAACCGGGGCCATCCCCGGTGGGATCAACAAAAACCTCTCCGTTGAGCAAAGAGACATCTTTCTCAAAGAGATAGATCAGATCATAGAATGGTCCCTGGGAGCAGTGGAACTGGTCAAGAAGGTGCACGCTCAGGA
>QMLQ01000360.1 GCA_003646815.1 Deltaproteobacteria bacterium
ACTATAAAGCATCATGCTCCGGAACGCAACTCTTTTCTCAAAAAAAATCACAGTCAGGCGGACAATCTTAAATTAGAGCTATGATTACCCGTGAACGGTTACCAAAAAGGCAATCGATTCCCTCCTGCTTGGCCGGGTGTTTTCAATGATCCTCAAGGGCCTGGTTCTCTTTTTTCTCATGACCTGGATTTCAAAGGGCATCACTGCGCATTCGGCCTGGACCTTTGCCAGGTGGGTTAGTTTCCACAGATACCACTTCGCCACGAGGATCTATTATATCCTTATGGCCATGAAACCACTCCTGGTTAAGCGGGCATTTGAGCTTCTTGCGATTTTCGGTCTGGCCGTCATCATGCCGTTCTTGATCATCTGGGGCGTCGCATGGCTGAGAAAGATCAAGGCCGCACGGGACCACTCGCTTATGGAGTCATGACACAGATGTATAAAAAACGGCAAAAGACATTCCTCGGGTACGGATACAGTCTCGATGAACCCCAAAAAGTCAGAAAGATCAAGCTCAAGGATTCAGACAGGAAGGGGCACCTCTTCTGCTTCGGTTCCACCAGGATCGGTAAAACAAGGCTGATAGAGCTGATGATGGAACAGGATATCCGGAAAGGCTACTCGATCGCTTTTTTCGACCCCAAAGGGGACATAGACATTTTTTCGAAGATAATCCAGGTGGCCTATGAAGAAAACAGGCAGAATGACCTCTGCCTGGTGACCCCCATCTTTCCCCGTTGCTCCGCCCGCATGGACCCCCTTGCCTACTACTACATGCCGGAAGAACTGGTTTCCCATGTCGTATCGGGCATCAAGACCAGGGATGAGTTTTTCGCCAATATCGCCTACGAAACCACTTTTGTCATCGTGCAGGCCTTTTTGTTTTTCGCCAAGCTGAAGAATGAAAAGGTGACCTTGAACTTCAACATGATCAAGGAACGGGTATCATACAGGGACCTTGAGAACCTCGAAGAACAACTCAAAGATTACGAGAATGACCCGGAGGCCGAGGAGCTCCTCGTGAGCCTCCGGCAGATCCTTGCCTCTTCAGAAGAGTATTTCGGGAAGGTGTCACCCTCCCTCAGGTCAGTCCTGACGTCCCTTTCGGCCGGGAGTGTGGGGGCTATTATCGGCAAGGCCAAGGCGAATAACTTCATAAAAAGGCTCGAAGAGGGGAAAAGGGTGATCCTGATCGTCCAGACCGGGGCTTTGCTGACCCGCAAGACAGCACATATCGTGGCGAGGGTCATGCTCTCGATGATCCAGAGCTTTGTGGGCAGGGTGTACCTGTCCGGGAAAAAGATCAACCCGCCCTTGTGTATCTACATGGATGAAGCGTCCAATCTGCTCTACATGGGCGTCGAGGATCTCTTCAACAAGTCGGGTGGGGCAGGGGTCTGGGTCCACGCGTTTACCCAATCCATCGCGGACATCGAGGCCGAGATAGGGCCTGCACCAGCGAGAAAGATTTTGGATAACGCCAATACGAAAGTATTTATGCGGGTCAACGACACCAAGACCGCCGAGTACATCGCGGACTACTCAGGTATGGCCCGTAAATTCTCCCCCCTCTTGTCCCTCGGAGGCGGCATTACAGTGAGAGAAGTGGAAGAACCCAATGTACGGCCGGAAGAGGTCCTGAACCTGCAACTCAGGGAATTCTACCTGTTCTCATTTGCCGGCGCTTACCGGGGAAAGGTGGGCCATGTGAAAGAGCCTTACTACAGGGTCAGGTACCCGCGTGTAGAGGTTCTTTAGTGGGACTATTTGAAATCCTTCTTGGAATCATCATAGCGGGATTGCTTCTCTATTTTTGCCTCCCCGATGAGGGCTGCAAAGCAAGGAAGAAGAGAAAGCAGGGGGTTGCCAGGATGAATGAGATATTGGCTGAAGCGGTATCAATTCCTTGTCCACCGGCTCCTTCAGCCGGTTCGCAAAAACCGCCTGCACCACCTTCTCCTCTCTTCTTGCATGGACATCGTGCACCGGTCTGGCATCACGCAAGGATAGAGGCGTTTTACCGGCAATATGTCGCTCCACACGGGATGCTCCTGGAACACGCCGGCCATCTCGGAAGTATCAATACCCTGCTTACCCTGCTCGACCAGTATGGGGACTGCCCTTCAGTGGTGAAAATGGAAGGCGACACAGAATATCAGCAGATCCGAAACAGTTATGACCTTCTGGCCAGGATTACCCTTCTGGACCATTCCCTGAATGTGGCTGAACAAATGGTCCAGGCCGTTCTACAAGCAAGGGCAAAAGACCCTGAATTGCTCATAGGCAGGATCCTGGTTGCCGCCCTCGGGCATGACGTAGGCAAAATCCCCGATCTCATTGAAACCCGAAAATACAGCAAGGGCGACCACCCTTACCTATCCTACCTGATCCTCAAAATGACGATCTTCACTGATAACTTCCCCCAGCAGCAAAATATCTTGCAAGCGGTCAGGGAGCATCACTACCCGATCAAGGAAGGATTTTCCTTCCATCTCCGCATGGCGGATCAGGCCGCCAGGGAGATGGAAACCGAACAGCTCTCCCTGCAGGGGGAGGCCACAGCAGGCCTGATCCATAGGATCGAGGAGCAAAAGATGTCTGAAGCCAAACCGGACAATCAAAAACAAGGGGCAACGCCCCAATTGCTGGATCTGTCATGGCTCGGTCTGGAGGAGTTTCTGGCTGCGGTCGAACCGCACATCAACGTCGAAAGGAACGGTCGCTTCCAGGCGTTTTCTATGCAAAACGGCCTCGTGTATCTCATGTTGGATCTTGTGGTTGAAATAGTGGTTCAACTGGCGAGGAAACACGACCGTCCTGAAGTCCTGGTAAACGCCGAGAGCAAGGAAAAAATGGTGAGCATCGAGTACACGGTCAAGACTCTCCTTAAAAA
>QMLQ01000361.1 GCA_003646815.1 Deltaproteobacteria bacterium
ACGGGGTGCTTACCCGCTCGGAGCGGGCCAAGATCGAGGCTTTCCTGCATTTCAGACGGCGGGGGTTTTGATCTGTTTTATCTTTTTACCCTGCCGGTACTCAACTCTTACATTTTTCGAGGCATTCCTCCACACAGCGGTGAAGCAGGGGAAGCATGAGCTCGTGGTGGCCGATAAAGGTATAGCCCCGGCCGCCTCCGGCCAGGGTAGGACGACCCACCACATTCACCGAGGGGCGGTACTGCTGGATCATGCTGAAATCAGCCGTGATAAGTCCCTCGCACTTGTGGCCCAGGTTGCGGGCCAGGGTGAGGGCCTTGAGGAATACCTCTGGCAGGATCACCGCCGAGCCGAGATTGAGTACCACCGAGCCGGGTGCGAGTTTGGAGACTGCGGCGCTGAAGATGCGGAAATCGTTCATGGTGGCTGCCCCCAGAGAGGCACCGTCCGTTGAGGGATGCTGGTGGATGGTGTCCGTGCCGATGGCCACGTGCACGGTGAGCGGAACGCGGTTGTTGTAGCAGGCGGCCAGGATGCTTGAGCCGGCGTTGGGCGCACCGAGGGTGAGAAGCTCACGGCCCAGGGCTTCTCCCAGTCCGAGATCCTCCCGGCGGGCGCACTCTGCAGCCCGGGCGAAAACCTGGGGAGTCTCATCCACCATACCGAAACTACCGTCCTCCAGGCCCGCGGCCACATCCTCGCTGGTGGCTCCCCACATCGCGATTTCCAGGTCGTGGATCGCTGTGGCCCCGTTGAAAGCCACAGCGCTCAGGAAGCCTCGCTCCACCCAGTCGATGATGAAAGGCGAACAACCGACCTTGACCACGTGCGCACCCAGCATGGCCACAACCGGAAGCCTGTTCTGGAAAGCCCCTGAAAGGCTCTTACAGAAAGAGCTCCAGTCAAGCCCCTTGAGCTGTGCGGGCAAGCCCTCCAGCAGGCTCTCGGTTCCTACCTTGGCGAAATCCTCCAGCTTTACCTTGTGTTTTCTACTGGCGATAGATTTGGTGCGTACCTTGTCCGGCTTCAGACGAGGATAGCGACTCGGCATTTTTCCTAACCCCATTGTGAAAACTAGCCTTTCCCGAGAGTGTAATCTTCCAGCAACACCACGATTTTTCCGAAATCAAGATTGCTGGTCACCTTCACTGGAATCCTGTTTTCATCCTTGGTGAGCCAGATCAGGATATTGCCCTTGTGTTTGAACAGCCCCCCTTGTTTGAGATAGGGTTCCACCACATAACAGAAGAAACGGCCTGCCGGCACCTCCACCCATTCGGTACGCAGTACAGCCACCTTGAGCGGGTTTCCTTTTTTGTCGACGAAATTCTCCAGCAGCAGACCCTGGCCCACCTCCAGTTCCAGCGTCCTGAAATAGTAGAATATCGAAAGCTCATCCTGAGCCTCGGGCACAATATCCACCGTGTCACCGCTCACCAGGTCGTATCTTAAGCCCGCCTCCTGATCGTAGATGAAATCGTGGTTGCGCTGGTGCTTGCCCTCTTTTTGTTGTTTGAAAAACCGGCGGCTGAAAAGTTTCTTCTGGTCTATGAGAGAAAGAAACCGGTCCCTCACCGGGTAGAACAGATCGAGTGTCTTGTTGGAGCGGGCACCGGCTTCTACACGGTAGCAGGGGTGGCCCTGGAAAGTATCTATGGCGGCGACTTTCATGTGGGCTGTGCCGATATTACCCACGGTCCAGTTCATCGAGAAAAAGAGTTTCTCTCCCACCCTGAAAGGCACCTTGGGGATTGACTCGGTTTGCTGGGCGCAGAGCTCGGCCGCAAAGAGAAGACAAAAGAGAATACTTCGAAAGTTTTTTTTCACCCGGTGTAGAAACATTTTCAGCAAATCCCGGCAGCAGAGTAAATGATCGAGATTATCCATCCAGAGGCAGATTTTAATTTCAAAGAATGTATATTTATATCGAATCTCACCTGTGAGGATGCCCGAGGTCGGCCTGATATCCGAGAGGCAATCCGCTATGAGAAATCGACCGGAAAATGCAAAAGGAGCCTTCCCGGGAGCTTCGGTCGACTTTTAGACCTTGGACGAATCATGGAGTGTTTTATTCGAATATCTCTTTCTCGGCCGCTTGGGTCCGGGTGGAGATTTCTCCTTTCGGCTCTTTATTTCAGAGAGTGTTTTATCCAGGAGTAAAAATTTCACCAGAGCCAACAGGGCCGACTGTTTCCTCCTGCGGCGCGGCTTTCTGCAGCTCACCTGGATTTGTCTGAAATTTCTGGCCCTGCCCAGGAGCGCATACACAAAGGTGAGCCCGCAGGCTGCTGGCGGCACTTTCGGGCCGAGTTGGGCGAGGACTTCCAGGCGTTTCAAGTTGAGGCGGGCAAGTTGCACGCGGCAGCCCCGGAAGGTGGTCAAAAGGTCCAGGTTTCTGCTTAAATCTATCCCCCGGAAACGTAAAACGAGCCAACAAAACAGTTGCAGGATGCGCTCGAAAAAAGGAATGTTACTGTTTCGACGGCTCAATCTATCCACGCTGCAAAGATCCGCATTACGTTCGATCAAACTAGACATATCCAGCAGGAAGTTTGGGTCGCAGCTGAAGTCTGCATCCAGGATGAGGAAAAAATCGCGCTTTGGGTTGTCGCTGGCTCCCACCACCTGTTTGACAGCCTGGAAGAGGCACTTTCCGTACCCGTTGCGCTGCTCATTGTGCACAACCCGCACCGGCAGCAGCCTCAGGTAGGGAGCCACCACCTCGGCGGAATCATCTTCGCAGCCGTCGAGGGTCAGGAAAATCTCGTATTCCAGGCGCAGCTTTTTCATCACCTGGCTCAGGCGGTAGAGAAACACACCAATCGTTTCCTGCTCGTTGTATACAGGTACATAGAAAAAGATCT
>QMLQ01000362.1 GCA_003646815.1 Deltaproteobacteria bacterium
GTCCGCGGGGAAGCGCTTTCTGCTATTGATGCCGACATGGGCAATATGCCTGATATGGTACCGACATTGGCGGCCATCTCCCTTTTCGCAGAGGGAAAGACCTGCATTAGAAACGTGGCTCATCTACGCCACAAGGAAAGCGATCGGCTGCACGCCATCGCGCTTGAATGGAACCGCCTCGGGGGTCGGGTCGAAGAACTTCCTGACGGCCTTGTTATCCATGGTGGCTATCCTTTAGAACCAACACTGGTTGACACCCACAACGACCACCGCCTGGCAATGGCCCTAGCGGTTGTCGGGCTGAGGGTGCCGGGCATCGTGATCAAGGATCACGCGTGCGTGAACAAATCATTTCCCAGCTTTTGGACGATGTGGGAGCACCTTCGGGAGGGCAACTGACACAGCAGGATAAAGCGCACAAAAGAAAAGAGGCCCTTCAAATTTCCGGATCGACCTTGGACTCTCTCGGAGTTTGATCTAAAGGTTGGGATAGCAGGGTTTTTCTATGAAAGGACATTCAAGATGAAAAAGAGAGAAGCGTTGAACCGGTATGTGAAAAACCATTATGGTATGGAACTCTCTGAATTTATAAAACAAAAAGTGGAAGGAGAATCCCTCTACGATTATGAAATCGCGCATATGTTGCATGTCTCATCCTACTATGTGTGCAAGCTGAGGAAAGCATTGGGAATCCAGAGATCAGATGGATTTTCAAGGCGGTTTGAGGAAACGTATGGCCCTGATGCCGTGGAAAGGTTCAAGAAATGTACAATGGTCTTCAAATATGCCTCAAAGGCTTCACGAGTTGGGGGGAGGGAATATTTTCGGATTAATAACGTGAGGAGTTCAAAGATCGACTTTGATTTTGTGTTGCTCTCTGTGACGAGAGAAAAGAGGAATAATTTTTTCATTATCCCTCGCAGATACATGCCCAAAACTAACACCGCCCTTATCCTGGGCGGCGAGCCTAATCGCGGCAAATATGCGCAATTCAAAGAGGCCTGGGGTATCCTTACGCAGACATCAAACCTGGGCGAAGTTTCCCAGTAATTCCTTCAAATATTGTTTTGCACCATAATGTGTCTAATGTTATCAATAGAACCGGCTGTTTGCAATACTGCCTGAAATTATGGGCTGGATTCGAATAGAGTGCTTTAACATTGTTTTTAGAAGGGAATGAGAAATGAGGGTCCTGTTCGCAGCCCCGGAAAACGCATGGGGTGGATTTTTAGGGATGATACGGTCAAAACTTCCCCAACACGAGTTTGAGGCAAGCGGCGGTTTTGACATTGAGAGTGTAGAGGGATTTGAAGTGCTAATCCCTACCATGAGTACAGTAACGGCAGACATAATGGATAGTGGCCGTTCCCTGCAGCTCATCCAGCAGTGTGGAGCCGGCCTCGATACCGTGGATATTGAGGCGGCAATAGAGCGGAACATCTGGGTGGCCAATGTCCCGACAGATAAATGCGGCAATGCAGAATCAGTGGCCGAGCTTGGTATTTACATGATGGTTGCCCTCTCGAGAGATATGCGGGGAATGGCCAGGTCTCTTGAAGCGCGTAAGATGGGAGAACCTCAAGGCAGAGCGCTATTCGGAAAAACGGTTGGGCTCGTCGGCCTTGGGGGCATCGGCAGGGCCCTTGCAGAACGACTTCGACCCTTCGGTGTCCGATTGATAGGAATCAAACGGACGCCTGATAAGCAAACAAAAAAAGCGTTGGGACTTGAGTGGATTGGAGGAAAGGATGACCTGAATGAACTACTTCAAAAGTCAGATTATGTTATCCTATGTCTCCCTCTTTCCGGTGAGAGCAGGAATCTGATGAACTGGCAGAGCTTTTCCCAGATGAAGGAAGGAGCTTTCCTCATAAACCTGTCACGAGGTGGACTTGTTTCCCGTGAGGCCCTTGAGGAAGCCCTTGCCGCGGGAATAATTGGCGGGGCAGGGCTTGATGTTTTTTGGGAAGAACCACCTGATCCCAGTGACCGTATTTTTTCCCATAATGTCATAGCCACACCCCATATTGCCGGCTCCACGGATGTATCTATGGAAGGTATTGTGAAGGTGGTCGCGGAGAATATCCAAAGGGTGGAAAGAGGTGAAAGGCCACTCTATGCAAAAATTCTATGAATTGTTTGGTCCATCCGGTTAATTTCTCTTTGGATCTAATTCCCCGCAGCTTGCTGCGGGGTAGTTCTTTAATTTGGTGTCATGACCTTCGAAGGAACTGCGATGGCAACTTTGCTCGATACTTGCTCACCGAGTATGCATGCTTCTGTGGCAAAGATGTGAAGTTTCTGATAATGATTTTTTATCTATAGATGCGGAGCGTTCCCTGCGGCTACGCCAAGGACATTAAACATGATTACGAAAAAAGAACCATATGACTCCTCATGGGATGAGGGCGACGAGGAACTCTATGACGAAAAGTACGCTGAATGGGAAGAGCGTCACTGGGAATCATGGCTGAACCAAAAGTTGGCAATCCCGTTTGAGGTTAAGCGAGTTGAGGATGAAGAAGGATTCAGTGATCGCAGGAGCCAAAAGCCCTTTGGCATTGGCCATGTTATGAAGGTGCTTTCCCTTTTTGAAGAAGATGATTTGTACGGCATCATTATGAAGGTCCGTGAAGGCCGAAAGACTGGTTATGTCCCTTTATGCGACGTTGAAGTCGTTTCGAGAGATGACCCCAATTTCTGGCCGGTTCGTGAATACGTTGTGTGGTTTGCAAATCATTAATATAAGTGCGTAGAACAAGCACCTGCAGAGAGATGCCGTTGCGCGTGCTCCTGAGGGGCAGCGTTAGACGTGAGCAAGGGGTGGCAGTGGAACTGGATGCGGCTTTCTTA
>QMLQ01000363.1 GCA_003646815.1 Deltaproteobacteria bacterium
AAGATTGGTTACGTAGCCAGCCATCTGGATATCCCGGCTCATGACATACATGCCCGCCCGGAGGTTTTGCTGCATGGCGGTCACCTGGTCCTGAATGATGAAGGAATCCTGCTGGGACTTGAAGGTGCCGTAAATCGCACCCATGACCACCAGGCTGATCACCATGGCGATAAGCAACTCCACGAGGGTAAATCCCTGATCTTGTCTTTCCGTTTCTCCCATAACCTGTGTCCTCATTAAGCCGTTAGTTCCAGGCCGACCCGTCCCATTTTTTCAACTGGATTACGCCGCTTGCCAGCACGCCCGCCGCATAGGAAGCATTCTGGTCATTCTGCAGGTAGACGTATCCTCCTGCGGAGCTGTTAATCATGCCCCGGGAATTGAACACGACGGTATTTCCTGAAAAGCTGACATTATCTCCAGGTAAAGCCCCGCCTCCCTGGGTAGCATTTGTGGTGGCACTACCATAACCATAATCCACTCCACTTCCATAGTTGGAAAGATCAACTTCCCTTGCAGTGTCATCACCTCCAATAGCAGGAGGGCCATCCCATACGTTATTTGCTCCGTCATCAGAACAAACAAAATATCTGCCTGGTGAAACGCTTGTATCAAAGACAATGGCCCATTCACTATTATTCTTGATGGCCTGCATTTTTGTGGCCTGCAGTTCTGAATAAAGATCATTCGCTGCGGATCTCAGATGATAAACGGGAAGCCATTTGGAAAACCCTGGAATAGCAATAGAAGCTATTATGGCCATCACCACAAAAACAAACAAAAGTTCAATCAATGTAAAAGCGTCTTGTCTTCGCATGGTCTCGTCCTGACCTTGTTGAGTAATAAAAGAACGGGAAAAAGACTTCGCCTCCCGTTGTTGCAATATGAGTGCCAAAGTTTCCCGCCAAGCTGCTCCATATTTTATCATATTGATTTAACTTGGAAATACGGTAAAACAAAAATAAACGGTCCACTGAAAGGCCTGGTCATACTGTAAAACATCTTGCCGATCGTAAAAAATTCTAACAGCCTCTCGCCCATGGTTTAACCCGCATTTCTCACGGGTCTTCGTAACGAGGTGGTCTCATCTTGTGCATCTTCGGTACTTGTTCCCTGCCGAATTCCAGGGTCAGGGAATAATCTGCGGTTCTCTCGCCGTACGGACGGACGTCCATATCTCCCGAAAACCAGTCCTGAATGCTTCGGGCTTTTTCGTAGGCCCCGGCCGCTTCCTGCTTCATGCCTTTCTTCATGTAAACAAAGGCAAGATTTCGATACACGGTTATGTCATAAGGGGTTGGAGCCTCCCTCTTTGCAATGGCCCGGTGGAAATGGAGAAGTGCCCGGTCATAGTCCTGCCGGCCGCAAAAGAGGATCCCGAGATTGTTATTCGCCTGTTTGTCAAAGGGTGACAAGTTGATGGCAGCCAAGAAATCATCCTGTGCCTGTGGGTATTTCTTCTGTTCAAAATAGGCAAGCCCGCGATTGTTGTATGCCTCCACGTAATCGGGCGCAAGATGAATCGCCTCGGTCAGCACTGCCTCAGCCTGGTCCAGGTCTCCCTGCTTCAGCAGCCTGGTTCCCTGTTGAAAAAACAAGACCTCATCGCCCGCAAAACCCATGCCTGGACAGGTCCCCAGGAAAAGCAAGGACATTGCAATACCGGCAAGCCATTTCCTTAACACACTTCTTCTCATGGCAACCCCCTCTGATAAAGGCGATCTCATGGTTGCGATACGGCCATGCAAAAGAGATTTCTTTCGCCACCAGGCGGTCGCTCCCAATGATGCTGCTTTGTTCACCAATGAATCTCTTTGCGCAACTCCGTCATCTTTTCTCTCTAGTGCACATCCATAAATGGCTGTTTTGCCCGATATTGTCGTTATGCTCAAATTTTAATCCTCGAAATACCGCAATGTATTCCTGTGGTTAAAATTTTCGCATGCCTTGATCTCGAACAAACTATCTCATTTATGGATGCACACTCTTGAGAGACCGGGAAGGTTTCTTGTGGTCTTTATCGGCAGGAATGGCTCATGACTTGAACGCTCTTTGTCCCGGGAACAGCTCGATTATGAAAAATTGTGAAAAACAGTTGTAGTGGAAGGAAAGGTATGGTAAAATATTGATATATGAAAGCAGTTGAGGGTCTTACCTGACATTTTTCCACTGTTTCACGCGGCAGAGAGGACCAGATGAAATACCGGCCCGCGAAGATCTTTTCAGACAACAAGAGGGGCCAAACCGGCTTCACCTTACTGGAAGTCCTCATGGTGACCGTGGTCATCGCCATTGTCGCCGCCTTTGCAATCCCCGCTTTTTCCACGTGGCTCCCCGATTATCGCCTGAAAGCTGCAGCCAGGGAACTGTTCTCCCATTTCCAGCAGGCAAAGATCAGCGCTGGCAAGAATGGAACCTACAGCACAATCTGCTTCAATCAGACCATTGGGGCAAAAACCTATTCCTATGTGCTCTTTGTGGATAAAGACAATGACCTGGAATATGATCCCAGCGAAGAGCTTCTCGTCCGCAAGCTCTGGGGCGAGGGTGATGCATACCAGGGAGTTTCTTTTGACGGCTCAAAGGGTGGGGGAGACGGCCTGACGTTTTCCAACAATGATGATGGAATCCCGGCAATAGCCTTTCAACCGAGCGGGATCCCAATAAGCAATTCGGGGGGCCTTGGCATGGGAACCGTCTATCTCACGAACACAAACGGAAAAAGGATGAAACTGGTGCTTTCATCCGCAGGAAACGTCCGTATCGAATAACAAGCAGAGAAACATGGTCATTCTGAGATCGAACAGGAAAAATGAGAAACAGCGGTTCCGACAGGGTTTTACCCTGG
>QMLQ01000364.1 GCA_003646815.1 Deltaproteobacteria bacterium
AAATCGAATACGGTAGCTGAAAATCTCGACAAATTCATTGCCGCTGCCATCGGAGACAGTTACCGGCTTGCCGGTCCAGGTTTTGGTGGTGTCTGTAGGAAAGCCGATGTAAGGCTCGCCAAGGTAGGTAAGCATCAGGTCGCCGGCCCAACCGATGAAAGTAAGCCTTATCTGGGGCGGCTGGGTATAGCGTGCACTCTGGCGGTCCCAGTCGAAAGTTTCCCCGATTCTCAGCCATCCCGCTTGTTTGATAAATTCGGCACACCCGGCCAGGTCCTGTTTCGCGTCGGATCCCTGGTCGTGTCCCCGGAAAAGCCAGCCCCGGTTGGAACGGTAGTCGGGATCAATGGCGAAATTAAGCACTGCCCGTTCATCAGGCGGGGTGGTCTTGGGCGTGGCGGTACGCTGGTGTCCTGCAATGGGAACCAGCTTGAAACCGGAAGGAAGAGTAAGTGGATTACCCGCAGGGTCAAGATAATTGGCCCACCAGTTACCATCTGCAGGCGGGGTAACCACACTGCTGTCTGAACCGCAACCGCCCGCCAGATAAATTATCAGAGCCAGAGATAAAACTACATGCTTGAAAAGATTTTTTTCTTTCATGATTGGTAAGCCGATCGGTCGCTTCCTGGGCAGGCCCTCTCTTCGAAGGCAACAGTTGAGTAAAAAATATAGCCACGCACTAACCAGATGGCAAGTTAATGGAAAGCATGAACTCCTATCATATCCTAAATAGCTGCCGGTTCAACCGGAAAAATCCCGCCGCCACAAGATGTTTGATTGTTATCAAGGTGTTCAATTGTTGACAACAGGTCAGGGAATACTCTATGATAACAATATAAACAATTCACAGGGGGTAACCGGGGTTGGTGGCACTGTTTGGCTCATGGCAAGGGAACACAAATGGCGATAGAGAATTTGAAAGAAAAATTCGAAGAACTATCTCAGGCCTTGAAAGGAGTGAAAACGGTCTATCTGCTTTGCCACGATAACCCTGATCCGGACTCTTTGGCCAGCATGATGGCTTTGCGGCATTTGCTTTCCAAGCGTTTCAAGATACGCTCCAGATTGCTCTACGGGGGCGTTATCGACAGGGCGGAAAACCGGGCCATGGTTCGTCTGCTGAAAATACCTTTGAATTCCATTGAGAACACCCGTATAGTCAAGAACGGCTGGTTTGCCTTGGTGGATACTCAGCCCAGCTCCAGGAACCATTCCCTTCCGCCGCAGGCCCGTCTCCTGATGGTTTTCGACCACCACCCACCCAAGAAACCATTGAAAAGCGTTTTCCATCATATATGCCAGGAGCTGGGAGCCACCAGCACTTTAATGTTCAACTACTTGCAGGAGGCGGGTCTTGATATCGACTGGTCCCTGGCCACTGCCCTAACTTATGCCCTGATCACCGAGACCCAGGATCTGGGGCGCGATACCAGCCGCGATGACATTCAGGCTTACCTGAAACTAGTGCCCAGGGCCAGGCTGCGGGTACTTTCCAATATAAAATTCCCGCCCCTTTCCAGGATTTATTACCAGACCCTGGGTAGAGCCTTGATAAACACTTACTATTATAAAAACATCGTCGTCACTCGTCTCGGTGCAGTTGAATCAACGGACATGATACATCAGATGGCTGATCTTTTCCTGCGTTTCGAACGTCGGAGCTGGTCTCTGGCCATTGGTTGGAACAACGACTATATCCTGCTCAGCTTGCGCAGCAGAAACATCAGAGCCCGCTGTGGAAAAATGATCCAGAAGCTGGTAAAGGGCAAGGGGTTTGCCGGCGGTCACGACATGACAGCCGGCGGTCGGATACGCTGCAGCCAGATGAGCGAAGAGGAGAAACAGGCCGTAGAAAGGCTGATAATAACCCGTTTTTTACACGCTCTGGGTCATAAAAAGGCTCTCGAGCTGCTGATTCCGATAATTCCCGGAGATTCGATCAACTCCGGGCGGAACGAATCCTAACCATGGGAAATATCCATCATGGATGAAAGTTTCAGGGATGTTCTTCAACATTTTGTTTTACCCCGGCCGGATTCGCAGGAAATAATGAAGGTCATCCTCATCCTCCTGCTTTTGGTCCTCCTGCTTTTTGCCGTCTCCTACTTGCGCTCCTATATAATCAAGCTCAGGGAACGTTCCTCTTTGCTGAAAAGTGCCAGAAGACGGCGCTTGAGCCCGGAAGAGATCGAGCTGGTTCTAACTGCGGCAGAGAGCAATCCCAAAACCGATCCGAAACAGATCTTTAACTCGGTGAGGGATTTCCACCGTTTGTTCGATCCCTGGATGCATGAGCTCAGCGCAAAAGCGGAGAATGATCCCCAGGCCCGCCGCAAGCTGGATGGAATATTCGCTCTACGGAAAAAGCTTTTTGGAGAAGTGGCCTATCATTTCGGAAAGCTAACCAGTACGATCCAGCTTAGAAGCGGCCAGAAACTCCAGTTGCAGTTTTCCTACGAGGGGCAGAACATGAGCGCTCCATCCGTGGTGCTGGATGTTGATGCAGCCGCCATCACTGTGGCCAATCCTTGCTTGAAAGGGGAGTTTTTGCGTTTTAATAAGGGAGATTTGTTCAAGGTTTCCTTTTTTCGCGACAATGATGGCTATTATCAGTTCGAGACTCATGCGCTGCGTTCCAGCGATTCAAGCCGCCCTCATTTTCTTTTCCTGGCTCACGCCGAGAAAATCCAGCGCATCCAGTCGCGGGAATTTTACCGGCTGAATACCAGAATCCCGTTCAAATTCAGGCGGTTCGCCTGGAATGATGATCTGGAGAACCGCTACCTACCGGGTATGGAAAAACTAGAAATGGAGATGGAAGGGGTGATCCTTGATATCAGCGGA
>QMLQ01000365.1 GCA_003646815.1 Deltaproteobacteria bacterium
CATAGCCCATGCAGGTTACCTGCTGGTGGCTCTGGCCAGTATTAATCCGCAGGCGGTTTCAGCCGGCGATGACCAGGCTCTGCATTCGATCCTGTTCTATTTGGTTATCTATACTCTGATGAATGTGGGAGCTTTCGGAGTTCTGGTTTACCTGGGCCGCACAGGGAAACCCATGGAGACCTTGGATCAGGTGCGGGGCGCCGGATTCCGCTATCCACTGGTAGGAGCGGCAATGGCTGTTTTCATGTTTTCCCTGGCCGGTATACCTCCCACGGGCGGTTTTCTTGGTAAATTCTACATCTTCAGTGCCGCAATCCACCAGGGCCAGATTTCCCTGGCCGTGATCGGGGTTCTCAACAGTGCAGTGAGTGTCTACTACTACTTGCGGGTTTTGGTACAGATGTACATGCACGAACAACCCGAACCCCTTCCCGCTATTTCTTTTTCTGTTCCCCTTTCGTTCGCCATAGCGGTTTCTGTGTGGGGTGTGCTCCAGTTCGGAGTCACTCCTTCAGCTCTCCTTGAGGCAGCCGGCCGGGCTGTGCTTTTTTTGAAATGAGATGCCCCTGCAGAATAACACAGCGGTGAAACAGTCTGGATGAATACCGGGCAAGCCCCGGATGAAAATTCAGCTTGAAATTTCCCGAGGATTTTATTACAGGTAACTTTCGTGGCGGCGGCTCGGCTGAATTTCATCTGCAAATAGATTTTTCCCGGAGAGAGAGCCGAAATCGTGGAATGCCCCTGGTGTGCCATGGAAATAGAAAAGGGCACAGAGGTGTGCCCTTACTGCAAGAACCCGCTTACCGTGGGCTCAAAGTCGCGCAATAAGATTTTCAAAGTGCTCGCTTTGGTTGCCTTGATCAGCTTTATAGCCCTGATGCTCGGAGACGCTCTACCCTCTCTTCTCCGGTTTCTGTTTCCTCGCTGACTACCTTTACCCTGGTGCTTACTTCCTCCTCCCGGCTCTCCTCCGGTTCTTCCTCGTACCATTTTTGCAGCCTGTTGCCTATCCGTCCGCTGAAGATACCATCCACCAGATCAGCCAATTCACGCAGGGTATCCAGGTAGGCGGGCTTGCCGGACCAGTGCTCAGCCAGTATTTCATCGTCCACTTCGGCGAAGACCCGGTTGAGGGCAAATGCCAGTAGAACCAGATCTTCGGCCAGACCCACCGGCCCCAGCACCGACTCCGGGATCAAATCCAGAGGGCTCGCCAGGTAGGCCAGAATGATTCCAACCTTGATCCTCAGTCGGCGGGGAACCCGGCGGTCAAGGAGCAGTCGGCCGAGCATTACCATTATGTCCGGAACCAGGAAACTGAATTCCGTAAGACGGCTCAGCCTTTCCCCCAGTTTCTCTCTTGACCAGCGCACCAGGCGTTCTTTGAGTAAATCGTAGAAACGCTTTTTGTTTTTCACTGTTTCAACCGTGTTCATCGCCAGCGCTCCTCCTGATAGAATTGTATTCCAGTTCGTGATCCCGAGAGTATACAAATCTATGTTAACAATTCCCAGTCCACTTCATTCTACACTAGCCCTGATTGTGCTTCTTTATTAATTTTAATTCCAAGGTTGTAAACAAGCAAGATTCAGACCAGAATAATATTGAGAATGATTATTATTTTAATAACTTGACTTCCCGAATTTGAAAAATTATTTTAAAAGTATTATGCGGAAGTTTAAAAATACACCCTGGTTCAACCTGTGCTTCGCTCTTTATCTTCTTTTTTTTGTGGGCTGGCTGCAGTTTCATCACGGGCACCAGGCATGGGAATACCTGCGCCTTGACTACCAGGACTATTATGTTGTCCTTGCAAGTGCCCACAGCCACCACTCGCAGGCTTCTTACCCCCTGTTTGACAACCATAAAATAACCATAAAATCAAAGACAAATTGCCTTCTTTGTACCCTTAGTTGGCTCTACCTCGGGTCCTTGAAAAGCGGAAGCCGAGAGTTTTTACCCTTCGAAAGGACAATACACCTCTCCAGTGAGAATGTTTTCCCCTTCCAATCATCTTTTTTCTATCAGTTGAGAGCTCCTCCCTCAATCTTTCTTTAACAAACTTTTGTTTTGATATATTCCGAGCCGGCGGATTTTCGGGGAAAGCTCGCCTCGAAGTTTCCCTGAGCGGATACAGATGTGTGCAACCAGGAGACACTTGTGGCTTACTGTATTTGCGCAAGCGTGGCAAGCGGTAGCTGGTTTTTCAGGATGGGCAATCAGCTCTCCCCGGATCAAGATATTTTTCAACCTTCGAGGTTAGCCATGAGGAGGCGCTCAATGTTCTGCCGATCAGGAACCTTAACCTTTATTTTCCTGATGTTTTTATTCTTGCCCGTTCATGCTGGAAAATACACCAGGAGAGGCCCCCAAAGGGGCATGCCGGCTGCTGCCCAAAGTAGAATCGCGGCGGTAAGGAATGACCTGGGCAGGCTTAGGGCTCAACTGGACAGTCTCAGGAGCGGGGTGGACAGCGTGATCAGCAAGCTTGAACAGCGCATCGAGAATCTGGAGAAGAAGGATGAGCTCCAGGAGCCGGAAGAGCTTATCCAGGAAGCAGAACGTTTTGTGCAGAAGGAGAAAAAAGAGGAAAAACTCTCCATCGGCAAGAAGTTTCGCAGCGGCACCCGTCAGCTCCAGGCGCTGAATCCCAACATCAGTGTTACCGGCGATCTGCTGGGATCACTCAGCACCTCGAACAACCCGCTTATCACCACTCCTTCGGAATTCAGCGATGGCAGGGACAGGTTCTTTCTGCGGGAGGTGGAATTGGACATTGTAGCCCCTTTGGATCCTTTCACCCGGGGCAAATTTTTTATCGGTATAGAGCGTGGTGAAATTC
>QMLQ01000366.1 GCA_003646815.1 Deltaproteobacteria bacterium
AAACATCCAGAATGTCTTGGACTACTTTATACATCTTTCTCTATTGTCTCCTCTAAACCGCTTTCCCTTCTTCAACGGCAATGAAAACCTCATCCAGATTTTCTCTAATAATCGTTATCCATTCTGACACTTCATCAGGGACCTCAGATTGAGCAGCGATGTTCTGAATCAGGAGCAATGTGTTTCGCATCTGTTCCAAATTCCGCACACTTTCCCAGCTCATCGCTTCATCTATGTGAAACAGAATCCTCTCCCGCTCCGGAAATGGTTGGGCCTCAACCACTTCCTCACGAAGATTTCCCCAGGCACCCTGCAAATCTGAAAGTGCCGTCTTTTCATACCCTGTTGGTTCAGTGTAAAAGGTCACGGGATCTCCCTGCCATGTCTAAAGCTTTAAGGTCTTCCGAGCACCTATGCTGGAAGAAGCCCCAGCCAGGCTTTTCAATAGTGCGCAACAAGAAATAAGTGTAATTAGTCAACAACGTCCCCCCTATTTTCCATTTGATGTAGCCGTACATTCAAAAGTTTTTGTTTGTTTACGGGTCCCTGGAATCTTGGTATTGAAGGTGATCTTGATAGAACACTTGCCTTTAACGGTATCCTTGATAAAGATATTCTCAACTTCCTTGAGATCGATATTTTCCATGGAAGATTGGAAAAAGTCCTTCAGGGCATAATAGAGCGAGCTTTTACCGCTGCCGTTCTCGCCGTATATGAACAGATTCTTGCCGCCTACAGGTATTTCATAAGTGCCGTAGAAGGCCTTGTAGTTGGTAAGTTTGATAGTTTTGATTTTCATTCGACACCCTTAGAGCACACAATACTTGGGTTCATAACTGATACCAAAGCAGACTTCTCCATTGGTTCGCATCAAATAACAGTCAAATAAACTTAAATTCATAACCACCTGAAAAGACGGCGAATATACCTTCTCTGGAAGAAATTGAACACCTTTCAATCAAACAACGATCAAATAAATCATCCTTCACGCTCCGGCACTCAGGTCCACCATGGCCTTAGCCTTAATCAAAAATAAATCTTGACTTTTCTGCATTTTGAGCCGATACTACCTTAAGCTCATCTACCATGTGTGGAAGGAGTAACGAGGCCGCCCTTCGGGGCGGCTTCAGCCTTTCCGGCCTCTGTTCCGGCAGTATTCTTCATATTCCCTTTGCAGCTTGCGTTGTCGGTGCGGCTGTTCCACCAAGTAGGCAGTCCACGGCAGAATATATTCCCCCCGGTCGGCCAGGATCACGAGGTAGTTCTCTTGCTCGAACCACAGACAGATACGCCGTTCACCCCTTCGTTGGTTCCACCACACCTTTATGACTTCATCTCCGTCGTGCTCAATAATGGGTTTTGGCCAACGAATGCGTTCGCAACGGCGGAAGTCCGGGACACGATCCGCCTCGCGATCACCCTGCTGAATCATGTGCCAGAAGGTGGCCTCCTTGCCGTTCGCTAAGGGATGGCGCTTCAAACCAAGCCGCTTTCCCCTGAACACGGGTTTGCTATCCACGAAATCCTGCCTGAAGTATGCGTAGATCGCTTCAAGGTAAACGTCCCAGTCACCATTATAATCGCTGAACAGCACCAGTGGGGGAAGCCATTCGGGCATTGTACTCATTGGTGTACCTCGCGTGCCTGCCAACGGAAAAGATTAACTTTCTCTTCCCTGAGGAGTGTTGTTTTTGTCAGGCTATAGCCCGAGCGCTGTCGTATTCTGCGGATCAACGCCTCTTTGCCCGCATTACCACTTTGCTCCCTGTGCAGGTACGAAACGGCACCTATCAAGAGGTCGGCCAATTGTAATTGTTCGATTTCATGAGAGTGAACAAGCTGCACGCGCTCGATAATCTCATGAGAGAAATCGTACATAGTGTTACAAAGCACCTGATGGAGCTTGCGGACCTTTTCAGCGCCGCGCGTATCCTTGATGTCCAGATACACGCGGTACCTGGCATCTGGTCTGAAGATAACTTTCAACATGTCAAAGTACATCTTGTAGTACCAGGTATCGTGATCCTGGCCTGGAATGGCATCGTGCCGAAGTTTTGCCTTGTTCGGCACGATCAGGGCGCGGAAGTGCAGGTCGTCATCATCGAAAAAATAGTCGATCAAATCAAGGTATAACGCGGTCTTGGCTGGAGAAACCTTGGTCCACTTCACCTCAAACCGCGGTGAAAGGCCATGTTTCTGTTTGATCTCGCGCAGGCGGACCGCAATCTCACGGGTTTTGTCGAGGGGGCACCAAACCGCCCCCAGCACCATCGCCTTCTGGTGATCGTTTTCCAGATGGCAGGATTCATCACAATACACATTAAAGGTATCGCTCATTGCTCCCTCCGCTGATTACGGTCGATCGGGTTTTCCATGGATGTATCACTGTAGAGCCTCCTTGATAATCCGCACCACTTCCACACTGTCCAGGGTTTCCAGGTTGTTGCGTACCGGGTGGCCGGGGTCGTAGAGGCGGTCAAACTCGCGTTGAATAATGACCAGTTTTTCCTCGTCGGCCATGTCGTCGGTGATGGGCGTCAATTCGCCCAGGTATTTGGAAATTTCCTTGCCGGCCGCCTTGATTTCGTCCGGGAAATAGAGTTCATACACCAGTCCGTCGATGAGTTGCTCGAAAAAGGCGGACTGGAGGTTATGTTCTTTCTGGGTTAATAAAAGGACATAAGCCGCCAAGGTTTCAAATGGCTTTTTGCTTGCATCATCAATTCCGGGGACAGGCAGCTTCTCTACAAACATCGGTTTATATTCAAAATAACCGCCATTACGTGTTACTCCCAAAGATCTGATATAATAATCAGAAACAGTGGAATTCAACAACGCCAA
>QMLQ01000367.1 GCA_003646815.1 Deltaproteobacteria bacterium
AGCTTCGTCCCCTTGCACGGCCCTGAAAACAAAAAACCCGGTCTTATTTGCCTGGATATCTCAAAGGTTGTCCCTTTCTGGAAACTATTCGACAAAAAGAGGAGCACAAACTATTGCAGCTCTGTTACCAACCTTGATCATTCCTGGCAGAAAAGCCGGGGCCTTATATAACTTCATCGGCAAAGCACGGACACAGTTCGGGCGCACTTCACCTGTTATCTTCTATCCCCTCCACCGAGAAGCAGCGGTTGCCTACTTTTGGTCACGCCAGGGCGTGATTACGCAAAAGAGGAACAATCCCATTGGCAGTGATTCATCGTCTTTTCAAAAACCAAGTGGGACATCGATGAACACCCCGCTCAACCTAATCTTTTATCGGGCTCCGTGAGGATTGTTCTCAGCGGGTCCGTTATCCAATTTTGAATTAACAAAATTGGCCACACACAGAAGAAAGTTCTGTGGTAAAAACTTATGAACAAAGCTCTACGAGAGCTTGGTTTTACTGGTTTTGCCGCCAGGACCCTCGTGGTCAGCACCATCACCATCGCCGTCTTCCTTCTCATCCGATCCCAGCATGGTGACGATTGCCCGGGGAGGTCTGTATCTGATATCCAGTTTCCCGGATATCTTCTCGACGATCTGGTGAAGCCGGAGGACTACTTCGTTATACTCATGAAAAAGCGGCTCCGCTTCTTCCGAAGTCACCGTCGTATATACCCTGTCCCGCAACGCCCTCATCGCCCTGTCCGCTGATTTCGCCAGACCGGTCAGGATGTAGGTATCCGGGGTGTGACACATAATGACCCTGGCATTTCGCTCCCTCGCGAGAATTTCCCAATGACTTGGTGCATTGATCTCAGCGTGAGACGCTTCCTGTTTTTTCTCGGGCATGCTCTTTCCTCCTGGATGATTTTTTAGAGATTCTCTATAGGGTATATATAGAGACTTTGTAAAAAATTCTTTCCGGTTTTTTCTCGTCTTTGTCCATTATGGTTGTAAATGAGTGCTCTTATAACAAAGGCCTTGGCTCAAATAAGTGCTCGCACCAGCCTGAACCCGGATACCCTCAGGTACTGCCTTGCGCGGGCTCTTGAGGGAGCCATGTGCGAATTTTACCGAATCCGGGAGTGCAAGGTGGATCTGGATGACAGAATTGTTACCCCTACTTTCCATGTCGGGAGGGATATGGAGATCGAGGAAGCCAGGCTTTTCTGCTCTGATGCAACATATAATGACCTGATCCCTGTGGAATTCTCCTTCGAGATGATACATCGGGATATAGTCGCCAGGACCATGCAACTTTTCAGAGATATCATTCGGGAGGTGGAGACCGATGCGCTTGAAAAAAAATGGCAGAAACAGGCCCACCAGGCCGTTGAAGGCGTCATCGGGGCCCGATACCCTGATTGGATTGAGGTAAACCTGGGAGACGATGCCCGGGGCGTGATGTACAAGCCGGAGTGGACTCCCCTGGAAGCGGCCTCCTACAGGGAAGGGAAACTCCTCTTTTTTTATGTTGTCAAGGTGGTGAGAAAGGGGAGTGCCGTCCATGTGCATCTTTCCAGAGCCAGCATTGGATTGCCCGGGGCGATTTTGAAGACAATGGCCCCTTGGGTCAGGGTGGAAACCACAAAAAGGATTGTCGGCAGGAAAAGTTGGCTTCGCATTACCCCTGCCGTGCCTGGAGCGGTATTGCGGGAAGTCAGGGCGAAGCTTAATGGGGAAGTGATCGAAACTGCCTGCAATCCTGCAAGCCCAACAATTTTCTAGCTTTGTTATGACGCCGTCCCTGTGTAGAACCGGCAAGTGCTTCCAGATCTGATCTACACGCCTTATAATGTCTCAGTAACATCGGGATCTGTTATCCCTCATCAGAGGACTCTCTGCCCACTATGATATCGGCATCAGTCAAATATCGGGATATCGTTTTTTGCCTTTGATACTCTTTTTTGTAGAGGTCTTTGATCTTCAATTCAAGATTGTAACGCACCCAGACATTGATGTCTCCCTTCGTTCCATCCCACCTTTTGAGTGCCTTCAATACGCGGACCCAACATTCTGCTTCCAGATCCTCCGGGGTAATACCCGGCGGTAACCTGTATCTGTTCTTCCTGACAATAGTGTTTACGATGTTTGCGAATTGGTCAACATGACCTTCTTCCATTCCGATGCTTTTTCCTCCAAAAGGCATCTTTTTCGTTTCGTCAGGGTAGTACGTCCCTATCGCATCTAGTAGTTCGTTGTTGATCTTCGTTATTTTATTGGAGTACGCCTGAATAATTCTTTTCCCCTTATTGTCATATGCCCTCTTGCGAACATCGTCGCGCCAGCCTCTGAGGATAGCTACATCCTCATTGATCCGGTTCAGCTCTTCTATCGGAGGTTTTTTGTGATGCCTCCTCTTTGGCGGCTTTTCTCCTCTGATGCGATAGGGCAAATCGCTCTTATGGACCCCGGCAAGCTTTGCTATCAGATCCATGTCTTTTTTGGAAAGGTTTTCCTCTACCCAGAGTTCCATGTGAGGACCAATCGGACACAGCATTTTCCCGTAAGGCAGGAATTGCCGAATCACTTCTCCTACTTTCGAATCTATCTCCAGGGCATCCGTGACTTTGACAACATCTTTGGTCTCATGCCCGCCCATCAACGCCAATGAGATTGCAGCCACCAGGATCTTCCTGATCCAGATTGGTGATTCCCCGATTTCATCCATTATGTCGATGACATCTTGTCCGTATAGCTTGACAAGCTCCATGGCCCTGATTGCCTTTTTGTTCTCTGGGGACAATTTCTTGTAAATGTTTAAGCTGTTGAGATAGGAGGATATATCCCTTATATCA
>QMLQ01000368.1 GCA_003646815.1 Deltaproteobacteria bacterium
GCCATGGTATACTGCGCAGGTTGAACACCCTCCACAAAATAATCGAAACTGCCCCAGGTGAATAACCGGCAGTGAGTCGGATCACGGAAGGAGTCGCGGTGGTCAAAATAGGGAGCCTCTATCCAGAGCCTGCCGCCGGGTACCAGAATCCGGTGAATCTCCTCCAGCAGGCCCACCAGGTCCGGCACATGTTCCAGCACATGCCTGCAAATTACCCGCTCGGCCGTATTATCCGCAAAAGGCAGGGTATACCCCAGATCGGCCCGTACATCCGCAGCACTGTCCGGATCGCGGTCAACACCTATCTCGTTTGAGCGCTTGCACCTGCCGCAACCCAAATTGAGAACCACCGGTGTTTTCATCATTCAGTTTAGGCCAAAGGAAGCAGAATATACATTCCAGCATACCGGGTGAGCTCGGGGAGATTATCCCCCTTTAACTGGCTTGAATTTGTACTCACCGCCGGGGTTTGTCAACCTGGACTTTTCCCGATCCTGGTCTTCAGCTCGATGCCTTGGCTGTTCAGCCGGGTTTTTAAGGCCTGTAAAACCGGGGTTGCGGATTGAGTGGGGCTAAAATCTTTGTCAGAATTGAGGCTTGGATGTAAATTTAGGAAATCAAGAAAACGTTTCAAATCTTGCCGGTGAGATTCCGTCTCCGGCTGGAGTCGTCATGCCAAGCCCCCCAAAACTGAAAGCCTTGCTTTGGGGAATAATTTTATTGCTGGTCGGCTTTGGGGAAACTCAAGCCCAGGCCGGGGGAACCTTGAAGTGGCGCTGTGGTTTCGGCAAACCGGCTCAAGACAGCCTGATTTCCACCTCGGGCCAAGAGCGCTCAGCCTCCACGGGTGGAGCAGCCCGGAAATTCAAAATCCCTAGGGAGCGAGCACAACCCGCCGGAGCTGGAGATTTGATTTTCAGCTACCGCACAGGCAATGACCTCCGGTTTTCCTCCCCGGCGCTCGATGGCCAGGGAGTTTTGTATGTGGGTTCGGATGACCGGTACCTTTATGCGATCAACCCGGATGGAACTCTCAAGTGGAAGTTTGCAACCGGGGATGATATCCGGAGCTCACCTGCAATTGGCGATGAGGGAACACTGTATGTGGGCTCGGACGACAACTTCTTGTATGCAATAAGCCCGGAGGGATCCCTCAAGTGGAAATACGAAACAGGCGATGATGTCAAGTCTTCACCCGCAGTGGCCGCAGATGGCACAATCTATTTCGGATCATACGATAGCTACCTCTACGCCTTGAGCCCGGAGGGTAGGCTCCAATGGAGGTACTATGCGGGTGCCCCCATCAGGTCTTCGCCTGCGATCGGTGCTGAGGGTACAATCTATTTCGGGGCCGATGACTCCTGCCTTCATGCGCTGGATGCCCAAGGCAGGCTGAAATGGAAATACCAGACCGGGGCCCAAGTGAAGTCTTCTCCAGCAATCGGCTCAGACGGCACCGTGTATGTGGGTTCCCATGACAATTACCTCTATGCCTTGAGTTTCGAGGGCACTCTGAGGTGGAGATTCAAAAGCGGCGGTGTTCTGGTCTCCTCGCCCACTCTGGATGCTGAAGGCGTTCTTTATTTCGGTTCTTTCGACAATTACCTCTATGCACTCCAGCTGGATGGCTCCCTCAAATGGCGCTTCGAAACCGGGGATGATATCTGGGGTTCCCCGGCCCTGGGGACCAACGGAACCGTTTACTTCGGCTCAAGCGACAGCACCCTCTATGCTCTTTACAGCGGCAGCACCGAGGGTCTGGCCCGCAGCCCGTGGCCCAAGTTCGGCCGCGATCTCAAGAACTCCGGTTCGGTGCTTGAGGGTGCTCTGCTTTTGCCCTCTTCCATCACCTTGAATCTGGCCCAGCTTGATTGGAGCAATTTCCCCTTGATCCACGGCTATGTCACTCTCAAAGACGACCAGGGTGCATACATCTCCGGTTTGAGTGAAGCCAACTTTTCGGTGGCTGAAAACGGTCTTCCCCAGTCACCCGTAACGGTAGAGGTGGCCGACGGGGCGGGCTCGGCCCTCTCGGTAGTGCTGGTTCTCGACCGCAGCAGCAGCATGACAGGCCGGCCCCTTGCCGACCTACAGGAAGCCTCGAAATCTTTTATCGATAACCTGGGCCCTCAACACCGCAGTGCGGTGGTCTCGTACGAATCCACAGTCAGAGTGGAAGAGGATTTAACCAGTGATAAATCCCGGCTCAAAGCCGCCATAGACAACCTGGTGGCTGCAGGTAAGACCGCCATGTTCGACGGCGCCTATGAAGCGCTCACCCTACTGAGCCTGCAGACAGGACGCCGGGGAGTGATCGTGATCGGGGATGGGGATGACAACGCAAGTACCAGAACCATGAGCGAGGTCATCGAATTGGCCAACTCCCTGGGGATATCGATCTTTACTATCGGGTTGGGCCTGGAGCCCGGCTCGACCGAGGAGGATACCTACAGGAACCTGGCTGTGGAGACCGGCGGCTCCTATTACTATGCCCCCAGTTCCAACCAGTTGGCCGAGATCTATCAAAGCCTCTCCCGCGGTTTCGCCAGCCAGTACCGGATCACCTATACCTCGGGTAATCCCGCCTTCGACTGTAAAGAGCGTAATGTCCAGATAACAGCCGTTTATGCCGGCAACACTGCCGTTGCGCAAAAGAGTTACAATGCACCTTGCGCTGCCGCCGGGGGTGTCTCCCCTGCCGCGCCAGAGGGACCCTATGCGCCCGGAGACAGTTTCTGGATCGAGATAAAGGTTGCCAATGTAATGGGCCTGTTTGGGATCAGTTTTGTGCTTAACTTTGATCAAACTTCCTACATTTCGGTGGTCTCGCCGGCCTCCA
>QMLQ01000369.1 GCA_003646815.1 Deltaproteobacteria bacterium
AAAATTGCCCAGGGTCCGCTTAAGTCTTCTCACTCTAAAGCGCGGCTCTTTAAGACACCACATGGTTTTCAAATGTATTGCCAATTTCAGCAATCTCTTATTCATATTTGACACCTCATATGCAAAAAGGCCATGAAGGCCCCTGAGTTACGATTAAGATTTTTAAAGAAAAAGATATAAAAAAAGCAATCTTTAGCTCTTTATAGAAAAACGACCCGCTGTAACACATTTTTCTATACATACAGGTCGTTCAATTTTCCTTATTTATCGGTTCAAAAGACCGATCGTAAAAAAGATTGCATTATAGAAAACAAAAGTATTATTAATTGTTCATAAAAATCAAAAGGATAGGAAAGTTCGCCAAACACCTCCAAAATTTCAATAGTTGACTTTTAAAATCAAAAAAATATTCAAAAAACTCTTCTTAAAATAAAAATATTATAGAAACTTGTCAAGTTTTTCTGCATTTTTTATTGCGATAGCTCGAAAATATGAATGTGCAGGATTTGTGCCAATATTAAAAAGTGTTTTCCAGAGGCCGGCAATGGACCATTGGAAGGAAAGTTTCATTTATTATTTCCACCAGATCCTTAATATTTTAATAACAGTCTTAATCTTTGTCCTGCTTTACCTTACAGCGGTCAAGGTGTTCAAGAATATCTCCTCTCTGCTGAATATCATCATCATCTGATTTTATCCCGCATTGCATTTTTCTACCAAGAGCTCTAGAGCCGAATCAACACTGTGGTTAGGTTCAATTCGAAATAAGAAATGAGGCATCATTTGACACTTTCTGACCACTTACCGAGTCGAGAACTGTAACCATCAGGTTGTAAGTTCCCGGCCGGTATTCTGAAGGATCGATCGACAGATAGATCGGATCAATTTTGCCCGGAACTTCCAGGTCGCGTTCAAAAGTGGTGACCACTTTTCCCATCTCGTTTCTCACACCGATTAATCTACCAAGGGTTGAGATTATCTTTCGCGCAAGGCTCAGGCTGCCGCCGGTGGAACTGATGAGATATTCTATCTTGATATGTTTTTTGCCTAGAGTGTCCGGAGTAAGGTTGTACAACTCATAATAGACATATATCGGCTGATCCTTTTTAAAGGATGCTGAGGGCATGGGGCTTATCCTGTGCCCGCGGATATTGAACTTGCTGGGCCTGTTGTCCTCCACAATATCCGCGGCCAGGATGAGGTCGCTGATGTAGAGGCTGTCCGGGTCTCGAAAAGAGTTTACATAGAAATTGCTCTTGTAGATCTGCATCAGGTTGCTGTCTGTCTGTTTCAAGCGCACAGCCATATGCTAGTTGCCCGGTTTTACCTTCAAAGCCAACAGATCGGGTATCATGCTTTCTTTGGAAGCGATGAAATTAGGCACACGATAGGTCTTGTTCTGGGTAACCCGCCCTGCCTCCTCCCACCAACTGTTGTAAAGTACTACTTCAAGTTCCACCGGTATCTCCACGGTCCCCATGGGGTCCGGCACTTTCACCTGATCCGTAGGGAGGCCGAAATATACTCCCAGTACACTCAAGGAATCCTCTCCTTTGAGAGCAACCGGGTAATAATAAAAATTCATCGGCTCTTCCTCAAACTTGTACTCGAAAGTCTCAGTAACTTCTCCCTCGGTCATCCCGATTTCAGTAAGCATCTCCTCACCGGCAAACAGATCCATGAGACTGCCGTGGCGAGCTTCCCTGATGTTCCCGCGGAAATTCCGGAGCTCATTGGCCAACTGGCCATACTTGGGATGAATCTCGCCCCGCGAGCGGAACAACGCTTCAATATTACTTCCGCCTCTGTCCAACTCAGTCTGAAGGTCCTGCACCAGGGCTTCCTCGAGACGATACACCATGCGGTAGTAGTTGTTTATTTCCACAAAGTGGTAAATGAGCGGTCTGGACCTGTTCTTGCTGTAAAGCCATGTTTCGTTCTCCCGTATCGCCCAGTTGCCTGAAAGACTGACCTTCTGATCCGGTTCCCCGTGCTTGATGTAGATCCTTCCCCGCTCATCATATCCAGGCTTCAAAGGACTGTAAAACTTTTCCCGGACATAATCCATCCTGCGGTAATGCTCGATAAGTCTTTCATTTTTCACCGTGGTTGGGGTAGGATCCTTTCTACCCCAGAAAGAAATAAGAAAAATACCTTTCTTGCCCGATGGAGTCAGCTCGAACTGCCTTTTCTGGTCACTGGTGGTTATGTCCCGGATTTCAGAAAAGGCCTCCCTGGCCAGCTCATCGTCCATCTCGCGGGCTGCGCTGAAATAGGCCTGGCAGCCCAGGGTTCCCTCTTTCAAGCGAAACAGCTCTTTGGCCATCAGGAAACGGTGCCGGGGAGTGAGTTTATCCAGTCCCTCCTTTTCTATCTGGTAGAACATCTCACGGGCCAGGTCTTTTTCACCGGTATGGGTATAAATGCGCGCTAGCTGAAAAAGTATCTCGCTGGTTTCACCTAATCTATCCTGCAACTCAGTGAGGAAAAGGATACCCCGCTCGTAGAATTTATCGTTTATATAGGCATCACAAAGTGTGTTCAAAGTACGGTGGTCAGAGGGATTCTCCCGGACCATCTCTTCCAGGGTATCCCAGAAGAATGTCTCATCGTAGCCCTTCAATTCGAAGCGATCCACCGCCAAAGCTTCATAGTATCTGATGTTCCGGTCTTCAGGAGCCACCGATTTCAAACGGTCCAAAGTTTTGAGCAACTCCTTCTTTTTACCGCGGATAAGATAAACCTCAAGCAACCCTTCCAGGGCGGAAACATTCTTTTTCTCAATCTTCAGCGCCTGTTTGAAACTCTTCTCCGCATCCTTCTCCCGTG
>QMLQ01000370.1 GCA_003646815.1 Deltaproteobacteria bacterium
AACCCCCTTTTCCCGCAGGAGTTCCGCCAGGACCGTCTTGATATGCTTCTGGGTATCCTCTGAGGAGGCTTCAGCAAAGGCATTCATGAACCCCTTCAGGTCGGGAGAACGCACCTCCTGTGTCATATCATTGGATCGGCAGGTGAGCCCAAACCGGGATAGCAGACCCACAAGTTTTTCCGGTGAATCAATATCGGGAAACTTTTTTGAAAGGGCCGCAAAAAGTTTTGAAAGCAGGAGATTTCCTTTTCCGTCGCCTGCATGTTCAATCAGTGCTTTGACCTCCCCCACACCAAGCCCCATCTTGAAAAGGAGTTCCTGTACTTGAGGAACGTCTTTCGCGCCAATCACCAATCCCTTTTCCCTCCCTTGACTTACTCCTTTGATTCCAGCTAATCCCGCCATTAACCGATCCATATGAATGAATCCATCTTTGTCCGTAGCCATCTTCACCAAGGTCAGTATTTTACCCCGGTTGAGCCCCTTTTCTTGTAGAAAGGTGATGAGTTTCTCTGCGCTTTTTGGCGGCATAGCCAGCAAATTGATCGGGAAACCCGATTCCACAAGCAGGGAAGCATCACATGCTATGGGTCGGTTTTTATCCCCCTTATTCCCAGCGGTTGCCCCATGAGCACGACCGACTTTTTTTCCGGAAAATCCCGGGCCCTTTCCATCAATTTTCATTTTGCCGAATGGTTTAGTCTCTTTTGACAAGAGACTCTTGAACAAGTCTGCACCAATCTTGCCGGGCATCCCGATACCCGGAGACTTGCTGGACGTTCCCGTGTCTGAAAAAAGATTTAAGGCAAGCGCTGGATTCATCTGCTGCTCCGTCTATGCATGTATCTGTCGTTTGCTCAGAAGGAAAGCAATGAGCATGCCAAAAGATTAGCCGCACTTTTTTACTTTTTATTTCAATGTGTTAGATGATTGCGAAATGACCTTATTGATTCTGACAATAAGACAGGAAGGTAATATTTTCCATCGGGCGGCAATTCAGGGGCAAAAAATTCCCCCTTATTTTCGCCTCCGGACTACTCGTCTTCTCACCACTTTCTTAGCTGGTTTTCGAACCTGTTTTTCACCGATTGCATCTTTATTCCTTTTCCCCTTTTTCTCAGTTTCCTTAAAAGGGCCGTCTTCCCCAGGGAGATTTTGTTTGTAATCGCACGTCGCCCGTGGGCATTTCAAAAACGCTCTTCCCCCTGCGTCAACTGCCTCAATCAAGAAATTATTCCGGCATTTGGGACAGTCCAGGTGATAGGGTTTTCCCCAACTGATAAAATAGCATCCGTCGCTTGAACACTCATAAAACCTTTTTCCCTGTGATGTCTCACGCACCTCAATTTTCCCCTGGCCGCACAAGGGGCAGGCAAGTGCCAGGTCTTCTTCAAAAGCGGCTATACGTTCCTCTATGTCTTTCTCAGAAAGGGTCTCCTCCTGTTCTGCATCGGTGTGCAATGCATCATCAGCCATCCTGTCATCTAATATTGGAAGTGCTTGGGATTCCTTTTTCTCTTCTTCGCCTGCCTCTTCCTTCTGATCTATCTGAGTTTCTTCGACGGGCACTACATGGTCGTCCTGTGGAAAGGGTTCGTTTTGGGCATCCTCATGAGCGGACGTCGATTCCCCACCAGATTCTCCTGTAGGCTCATCACCAGGTAAATTCGTTTCTGCATTCTCACGAGGTGGAGACTTCACGTCTATCAAATCGGTATCCTCAAGCCGACCATTTCCTGGTTCATGCATCGCCGACTCGGTTCTTTTCTCGGGATGAACTTGTAGCGGCGATCCTTCTCCAGGCCGAATAAGCGCGGAAGATGAAACCGTCCTTTTTCTTCGCTCTTGCCTAGCAGCCACCTGCAAGAGTTTCAACATTGTCTCTCTGTTCTTATCTCCAAGGTCTTTTTTCTTCTTTTTTGCTTCAGCACGTGCTTTCCCTCCTTGCGGTTTGGAGGGGGGCAGGGAAGACCTTCCTGTAGTATGATCCTCTTTACTTGGTGAGAACGGCACCCCGTGCATCTCCAACACTTGATCCAATTGCCGTTGAGCTTCGTCCGAATCTTTTCGCCCGGACACCACCTCTTCAATTGTCTGTACCAGATAGGCGACCAGATTCAGTCCCCGCATTCTTGGAAAAATCTTATCGAGTACATTACAAAACTCTATCAGCTGCGGCTCACCTTGTAAAAAACCGTCATCCTGAATCCGGAGATATCCCTCTTTTTCCATAACATGAAGGATTTTCTCCCAATTCCCATTCATCGGTACCCCAAGTTCCGATATCTCCTGAAATAGGTCCTCACGGGTAAAGCGCTGCATCAGCTCATTGTTTTTCAACTGATTTTCACGTTCTGTAATCAAAGTGGAACAGGCCAGAGTTGCCGCGTTCACTGGGAAATCGACAGCAGGGGCAGCAGTTGCCGCGAGTCTTTGAACATGCTTCATTAACAATGCACCAAATTTTACCTCAAGTTCATATGCAAAATCCATCTGCTCCATTTGTGCCTCTCAATATTTGATATAGCGTCTCATTCTGTGAAAAGCCCTAACATCTTCCCCATAGATTCAATCGGACAACACACCCTTCTTCTTGAAATATTTTTTGCCACCATGAACAAGGGAAGAGGGGTTTTTAGCTCATGGTTTTCCAAGCAAAAGCCGATATTTTTAACTGATGTGGAGGGAAATAAGACCTATGGCAACCATGATTACCATGAAAGGCATAGATGAGGCGCTCTCAAATGTGCCGTATGTAAATAAAGACACATTGAAGTCGCGCTTACTCTTTACGGTCAGAAATTATTACGGCAATGGCACG
>QMLQ01000371.1 GCA_003646815.1 Deltaproteobacteria bacterium
AAGGCGTTTGACAAAGGCACAAGAATTTTCCATTTCCCTGAGCCCTTCGGAGACATTTTCGTCCTTTTCATGCCCCTCGATATCCACATAAAAGAGATATTCCCAGTTTCTCAGCCTGCTCGGCCTGGATTCAATCCGCGTCATGTTGATACCCCTTTGGGCCAGGGCGTCCAGTGCTTGCAGGAGCGACCCTGCCCTGTGCGGGACCGAGAAGAGAATGGATGTCTTGTCCTTTTTGGTGGGTTCGGTCATGGTCTTCCCTATGGCCACGAATCGGGTTACATTGTGCGGGTGATTTTCGATGCTCTCCTCCAGGACCTGGAGGCCATAAGGAGATGCAGCCAGCCTGCTTCCTATGGCACATGCCCCCGGTTCATGGGCGGCCAGCCTGGCTGCTGCCGAGGTGCTCTCCGCCTCCTTGACTCGAACAAGCGGGAGGTGGGTCTTGATCCATGTCCGGCATTGGGCCAGGGCCATGGGGTGAGAATAAATGCAGGTGATCTTTTCCTTTTCGCTTTTCTTGCCCAAGAGGTGATGCCTGATCCTCAGGAAAACTTCGGCGCATATTTTCAGGTCATACCTGGAAAAGAGATCCATGGTGGTGCTGACCGACCCTTCAGAAGAGTTCTCCATGGGTACGATGCCTTCCTCACACCGCGCCTTTTCCACCAGCGCAAAGATATCTTCGATGCTCTCTGCGGCGCAGAATGTTCCTGACTGACCAAAACATGAGGCAGCCGCCTGGTGGCAAAAGCTCCCCTCGGGACCCAGGTATGCGAAAGGACCTGTTTCCTGTACGGTGCGGGCCGCAGAGATGATTTCGCTAAAAATGCTCCTTATGGCGTCAGGGCTGAGTGGCCCCTGATTGTTGGACATCAAGCGCCGAAGCACGCTCTGCTCCCTTGCAGGGTCGAATATGGGAAGGCCCAAGTCTTTTTTGTGTCTTCCGATCTCAGAGGCAATTTCCTGCCGTTCACAAAGGAGGGACAGAACCCGGTCATCTATCCCGTCGATCCGGTCCCGGAGCTTTTCAAGCCGCGGCACGTCTTTCAGGCCAATTGCGTGCTGTTTCACCTTTTCCTCCACTTTTCCTGTTTAAGAGATCAAGGGCCTCTTCCACGCTTGCATTCTGATGGACGATCATGGCAAGGGCCGCCACCATGCTGCTCGGATCCTTGTGCTGGAAGACGTTCCGTCCGATGGAAGTTCCTGATCCACCCGCCTCCATTGCCCCCTTGACCATCTCCAATACCGCGCGGTCTGATTCCATTTTCGGTCCTCCTGCGATGATGACCGGGATGTGACATCCTTCCACCACCTTGCGGAAGGAATCAGGGTCCCCGGTGTAGGACACCTTCACCACATCGGCGCCCAGTTCGGCCCCCAGTCTTGCCGCGTGTTTCACCGCCTCCACGTCATATTCATCCCTGATCTTTTCACCCCTGGGGTAGATCATGGCAAGGAGGGGCATGCCCCATTCCGCTGCTGTTTCCGCGGTTCGGGCGAGATCGGCAAGCATCTCTTTTTCATGGCCGTTCCCGATATTGACATGCACCGATACGCCGTCGGCCCCGAACTTGATGGCCTCTTCCACAGCACATACCAATGTCTTGGCATTTGGCTCCGGTGAAAGAGAAGTGCTCCCGGAGAGGTGGACGATCAGCCCCATGTCCGGCCCGCTCCTCCTATGCCCCCGTGCCACTACCCCTTTGTGCACCACCACAGCGTTTGCTCCCCCATTCGCCACCTGCGTCATGGTCTCTTTCATGTTGGTAATGCCTAAGATCGGGCCCACGCTCACCCCATGGTCCATGGGGACTATCACGGCCTTGCCCGTCTCGCGGTTGATGATCCTCTCCAGTCTGATTTCTTTGCCTATCATTTTGATGTTCCTCCTTTGCCAATCTGATGATAAGAACCTTCTTTCCTATCCAGGACGGGGGCAAATAAACCCTTCCGCAATTTCCATTGTCGCCCACCTTCTTTTCCTTTGCTTCTCTGCCATAAACAACGATCTTGCTGGAATACCCGTCCACACCATATCGCTTTCTCTCTTGCATCCGGCACCTCCTGCATATGAAAAAGTCTCTCCAATAAAAAAGGCCACGAGCTTTCTCAATCCGCCCGTGACCTTTTGCTACACCCCTTGCGCAAGGTCTCCGGGCGGACCCCTCCAAAAATAAAGGCCAAAATAAGCAAAACATGAACCCTGTCTTGTATCTGTGCGCACAGCATTTGGCATTCTGTTCATTATGTCTCTTCCTAAACTGCCCTGTTTCGTAAATGGTGATCCGCCAGCACGATCTTGACCATGGCCTCAAGCACCGGGAAGACACGGGGCAGTGCACAAACATCATGCCTTCCGGTAAGCTTGATTTTCGACGGATTCCCCTCTCTATCGACGGTCTCTTGCTCTATCTTGATGGAAGGGATCGGCTTCATGGCCACCCTTATAACGATGTCGTCTCCATTGGATAGGCCGCCAAGGATTCCTCCTGCATGGTTCGTCCTGAACCCTTCGGGCGTCAGGGGATCGTTGTTTTGAGAACCTCTGAGCCTTGCTGCCTCGAATCCCGCGCCTATCTCAACACCTTTTACCGTCCCAATGGAAAAGAGGGCCTTTGCAAGGTCCGCATCCAGCTTGTCAAAGACAGGTTCCCCGAGACCTGGTGGGCAGCCGCTGATTTTCACTTCCGCGACACCCCCTACGGAATCACCCGTTTTGGCAGCCTCGGAGAGTATTGCAAGCATCCGCTTGGACGCCGCCGGGTCAGGACAGCCAACAGGACTC
>QMLQ01000372.1 GCA_003646815.1 Deltaproteobacteria bacterium
CCGCGCCCCGACGGCGCTCGATCATGGGCGGCAAAAACCTGCGGGCAAGAAGGGCCACTGATGAACAGTTCAGGGCGATCATCCTGGCCAGTTCATCCTCGCTGATATCCACAAACCTGCCGTAAAACCCGAATCCTGCGTTGAGAACCATCATATCCACCTCGATTCCCGCACACAGGCTGCTCACCCGCTGGGTGGAATCGGGCAAACTTAAATCCTGCACGATGATTCTGGTCTCTATCTTATGTCGAGCTTCCAGCTCGGAAGCCAAAGCCTCCAGCCTCTCCTTGCGCCGGGCCACCAGGATCAGGTTCAAACCCTCTTGCGCCACGGCATGAGCGAACTGGAGTCCTATGCCGCTTGAAGCTCCGGTTATCAGGCACCACTGGCCGTATCTTTTCAAGTTGTAACCCAAGTCCACCCCCTGGATCATGGTTGCTCTTGCTGCCAACCTGAACAATTATGCACAAATTATGATATATAAATTTGATATTTTGCTTGCGACTAAAGCTCCAGGCTTAAGCTGGTCAAGAGGTGTAGGAAACCACGATCATAGAGTACATCTGCATCTCGGGAACCGTAAAGATAAGCTTGCCTCCAGCTTCTGTGAATTCAAGTTTCAGCGGGTCATCATGCTCGGGTGAGAAAAAGGCCACAGAGCTGACCCTGCCCTTGAACTGGGGCTTAAGCTCTACCCGGAAAGGAGCAAGCTTCTTCCCCTGCTCATAGTTTACAAAATGGATGATCGTTTCCTTGCTCTTTTCCCGATTAAGAATTTCCATGGCGGTTGTCAAAGGAGCCTCGGTAACTATGGAGAGGCCACCTGGAAGATGCCTGGCGATCGCATTGTAGATCTCTTCGTGGTTGGCAGGTAAAACCCACTGCGAACTGGGGAAGGCCCACCTCCCTTTGGGAGTGATCTTGATTCCCGGTATTATCTCCGGGATATAGACCAGTTTCCCCTTGTCCAATTTCCTCACAGTAGTAACTGAAGGCCGCCTTTGAAGCCCCATGAGAGAAAGAAGAGGATTGCGGGCCCGCCTGCGGCGCCACTGGTTATAGTCTGCGGTGTTGCCGGTAAAAATAAGGGTGCCGCCGCTGCGCACATACTGCACCAGGCGCTCGATATTTTCCTTGGAGAGGCTTTCCTGACCCGGCAGGATCACCGCGCCGTAGCGTTCGATGGTGTCGATATGCTGGTCGACTATTATGTCGAAAGGCACTTTGTGCTGGATGAGCACCTGCTCGGCCAGTATCGTGGGAATGCTTGTTTTCCACACACTGTAGGCCATGGAGGGCCAGGTCCTGAAAACAGCGCAATCGGCTACATTTTCCGTGTGGGTATAATATCGGTCATTGTATTCACGGAAAAACTCAGCCAGCGGGGAGAGCACTCTCTGGGCGTAGTGGTTGTACCCCGCCCCATGGTAACCGAAGCCGGGAATATATTTCTGGTAATTGAAAGCCATCTGCTCGGCAAGCTGGATCCCCGGGTCACCATCCGAGCAGGCCATATCCAGCCGCCGCGCCAGTTTGTACGAACGGATTTCGGTCACCAAAGCACCGGTTTCAGGGTTGAGGCCCTGTTCCATCCCATCTATGTCGAAACAGAAGAAATCGCAGTAACCTGCGAAAAAAGGGTGGTAAACCGCGTTATACCAGATGCGGTTCAAGCTGTAGAGGCCTTTGAGGTTAAATCCCACAGAAATCTGCGGATTGATGGACTTGATGTAGGTGTAAAACTCACGGCACTGGTCTGCCAGGGTTTCACAGCGAAATCTGATCCACTCCTGGAGTACGGGATCATCCACATTGACCACATCCTCCGGGCGGTTGAACTCATCCCATTCATTAACTTTGACATACTCCACATCACTATAGCCCAGACGGGCTCTGAGGGCCTCGGGAGTAGGAAACCTTCTTTTGAGGAACTCCTTGAAAGCCTTCAGGCAACGAGGGCATCTGCAGGATTTGGGTTCAGCCCTCAGGAAATAATTGTCGAAAAAGAACTGGTCGGCCTTCAAGGAATCGATACCTACCTTGAGCACCCTTTTAATATATTCCCGGTAAGCCGGCTCATTGGGGCAGGCGAAATGGCGGAAGGTCTGGGTCCCGACCAGGTATGGAACAGGGCGCCCGTACTGGTCGCGCTGCTCCCAGTTTATCGCTTCAGGAGTCTCCCGGTAAAAGGTTTCGATAAACATCGTGCCGCCAACATAAAGGCTCACTTTCATTCCCAGTTTGTGCATAAGACGGGCAGCTTCCATGCTTTTTCGGATTTCCGGCATCTCGGTTTCCAAGCCGAAGCCCTTGTAAAAATGGAGTCTGCCGTAGCGCCATCCGGCCTTGGCCATCAAGCGGATGTTCTCGGGCGAGTGCTGCCTTTCGTATCTTTCAGGCCAGTTCTCCGGTACTCCCCCGCGGCGCAGCCCGAACATCAAAGGTTCATGGCTGAAAAATACTATATTTTTGGCTATCTGCTGTTTTTCCAAAGCCCTCTTTTCAAATTTCGTCAAACCCTGCAATGAAGAGTTCTGCAGAGCTATTCCAGCCGCCAACAATAGAAAAACCAGATTTTTCATGGCTTCCACCTCTGGTAAATGTTATCTCGCCGGCTCCGGTGAGGATTTCATAAACAAATCCCTTGCTTACAGGGAATACTGAAGCGGGTGATCTTGAGCGCTTTCAACAGACACTTTTTCATTCGGGAAGTGGATGACTTAGCCTCTCTGATGAGATGGCAGGAGATGTTTCACATATCTTTTTGAGCTGGATA
>QMLQ01000373.1 GCA_003646815.1 Deltaproteobacteria bacterium
CGTGTTTCTTGTCTTTCAGGGCGAACCCGCGTATTTGGTTACCAGGGATAAAACAAAGCATCGAAAATAATGTCACCGCAGCCCAATAAGGAATAAGCCCCCAACCTGGTTTGGTCCCTCGCCTGCTGCGCTCATAAAAAAACAAGATCGATCCCAAGACAAGATTGCCTCCGGCCATGATAAACAGAGAACTTTGAACACCGAGCTTCGGAACCAGGAAAAAACCTGCAGCCAGGGCTCCAACCATCGCGCCGGCTGTATTGAGAGCATATATCGCCCCGGTCTGGCCGCCGATACTCTTTTCATCCGTAAAGTAAAGGCGACAGATCAAAGGGAAGACAATTCCCATGATCATAGTGGGCAGGAACATGGCCACCAGTGTATAGAGCAGACGAATGGAGATCAGGGAGTAGAAAGGATCCGGAAAGATACGGGAGAAGAAGTTCTGCAGTGAAATGTGTAAAATCGCGTTTCCGGGCCAGAGGTAGAGACCAGCACACAACAAGTAACAAAGTACAACCACCAATCCGAGAGAGATCTCGAAAACGGCCAGCCAGCGGAGTCGCCTCCTGGGGCGATCCAGCCATTTGGAGTAGATTAAACTGCCCGTGCCGATTCCCAGCAACATGGTGGAGAGCATCAAATAGTAAGCATAGATATCGTTCTGCAGGATATAGCTCAGAAAACGGGCCCACACTACCTCGTAAGCCAGGGAAACCGCCCCGGTAACTCCCGCCGCAGCTATCAGCAAACGTTTCAAGCCCAGGGGAATAGAATAGCTGCCGGGAGATTTCATGGCCTGGATTCGGGGAATTTCTCCAGCAGCCTCTGCTGTCTTTTCCCGGGTGAAAAATCGCAGAACAACCGCCCCTACAGCCACAAAAATGTTAATTGCCGCAGCAAAGTGCAAAGAAGCTGACATACCGACAACTCTCAGCAGCCAGAAACCGGTGAGAGCGCATCCGAACACTGCTCCCACGGTGTTCCAGCCGTAAAGGGCACCGATCTTTTTGCCTGCCACCTCGAGACTATGGGTGAGGAAATGGGTAAGCACAGGCAGTGTGCCCCCGATGAGCGCGGTGGATGGAAGCAGAATCAAAAATGAAACTGTTACTCGAAAAAGATTGAATAGCAGAGGATTCGCGGAGAGCAAACTGTGGAAATAAAAGACAAAAGAACTTGAGTGAGGAATCAGTTTCCCCACGGTCAATGCCGTCACTGCGATACCCAGCTCAAGAACCACATAGACGGCCAAAGGGTCTTTCCTGCTCCTGATATATCGGCCGAGCAACCAGGCCCCCAGAGCCAGGCCGCACATGAAAGAGGCAAAAACCAAGCTGGCTGAATGCAGGCTGTTACCCAGCACCAGGGTGAACATTCGCAGCCACAGGCTCTGGTAGACAAGCCCCGATACCCCCGAGAGGAAAAAAAGGATGTAAAAACCGAGCACCAGGGATTTTTTCTCCTCTTTCATGTCCGTAACCTCGGCCGGTTGGATCCCGGGGTTTCATGAGGAGTGCTCTATTAGGAGCTGAGTGTCGAGGAGAATTGCTTCGGTTCAGAGCTTGGGGCTGGAGAAAACCTTCCAGGCGGTTCTTCCAGCCTTTAACCTGATGATGGTGTTGCTCGAGAAAATAAAAGCTCTAAGCTCCTTTGCTCCTTGCTTAAAAGACCCTTGCCCTGTGCTTGTTACATATGCCGTTCAATCCCTCCTCAAGTAAGATTCTCCTGCTGTTTTCTGATGAGTTTTATCATTTCCAATACATCCATCATAGAATAATCCCCATCCCCGTTGACATCCAGGCGTGCATCCAAGGGATTCCTCAGCCCTAAAATAATCAAATGGATCGCATCCGCCAGGCTGTAGGTGCCGTCCTGGTTGAAATCGTATAGTCCTGCCGGCTGCACACCCATCTCGTATGCTCCGGCATCCGGAGCTTTGCCCTTGGGCCTGGTGTGGCCGCGAATGTCCTCTTCGGGTAATGAATCAAGTTGAGCCAGAATCCACTCGAAGCCGCCCAGATGTTCCAGAATCACCCTCATGCTGTCAGCGGGCATACCGGCATCCACAGCGGGTGAGCTATCGGCGAGTTTGAAATCATTCCCTTGCAGATCCACGAACTGAGGATCCACTACTTTGGAATGAAAGTCGTTTCCTGAGAGAGTGCGCCAGTACTCCAGGCTAAGCCACTGGTCCTTGCGTTCTATCGCCTTCTGCGCTGAGACTCCCCAGAAAATATTGTAATCGCTCACTATGGTTTTCAGATGATCGGAGTTGACCTCGATGTTTCCCCGGCTGCCTCCTGAGACAAAGATATTGCCCGCCACCAAGACTCTTTCACTGGTGGTCTGCACATTGACCCCGCTCCGTCCGGTGTAGGGCGCATAGTAGATCGTGTTACCGGTAATCACCACTCTTTTGGAACCCTGCTCGAAAGTGCCGGTGTCCTGGTAAACCGTGATTCCGCCGGCATAGTTCCGGTAAATCAGGTTGTTGCGCACCAGCACATCGTGCACATGGGTCATGTTGATGGCTGCTCCGCCTCCCATACCATTACCGTAGATGATGTTTTTCTCCACGATACCCCAGTTCAGCACCCCGTCGCCCCCGGGTATCTCCGGGTCACCGTTGAGGTGGATGCCATTGCCGCGGTTGTCGTGGACCAGGTTGCCGCGAATCACAAAGCGGTCCCCGCTGTTGCTGTGGTAGATTCCGTGCTCTTTTTTCGAACCGTAGCACTCGTTGTTCTCGAAACGAATATCATCGGC
>QMLQ01000374.1 GCA_003646815.1 Deltaproteobacteria bacterium
CAAATGAATCCCGGAGCCCATCACCCTCTTCAGCACTTGAGCCCGGCTGGTGAGCTGCCGCAGGATTTGCTCATCCTCACCCATGCGGTCCAGTATTCCCCAAACCTTCGTGTTCCAGCCTTTCTTCCTTCCGTGCTCCAGAATCAACTGAACCGCCTGGGCATAGGCGAGATAGAATTCCGGTGTGTCAGTTTCCAAGCGGGAGGTCCGGGCCAGGGTGGAGTCGAAAACAAGGGATTCAGCGCTCCCCGCAAAAAGCACATGCGGCCCGCTGAGGCCAGCCTCAGCTAGCCTCTGCATGAAAACATCCTCTATTTCAAAATCAAAGGAGACGCCATCCCGCCCCAGGGAACAGCTCATCAGCCGGGGATTGTACCAGCGCGCCACGGCATTGATCCAATGCCGAGCCAGATCCCGGCAGGCGAACGCATCCTGAGGCCCTGAAACAAATACTCCATTGGGGCGCAAGCCCCCTCTTACCAGAAAAACAGGCAGCACTGTGAAAAACACCGGGACTCTGTAGAAACCCCTCTCGCTCTCCAGAGCTACACTGCCGGCATACCTGCCGGAAGGTATATCCCTCGGGGTATGGATGGTGAGCCAGAAGAGCTGAGTGGTGTTCGGACTTACCCGGAGCCTGCCCAGGGTGTCCGGCCAGCAGAACGGGCTCCCCGGATAATCTTCAACAGGCCAGATCCTTGTAGGATGCCAGCGCCAAGCTCCGGCAGCAGAACCTTCGCCCCACCGCACGCGGAAATACTCCACCACCCCCAGCTCGATGGAATCGGGAGGAATGAAACCCACCGTGTCCATGTTTACTAGCCCCTCTACACTCACACTCAAGCCTCTTATCCCCCACTCCAGTGCTCTCACCCCGAAAGCAAGCGGCTCCACCTCGCCCCAAGTTGCGAAAGCCTCCAGGCTCACTCCGCGTTCATTCTCCTGCGGCACGGTGTTGGGATAAACACTCCTTCCGTATGCTCTGGCAAAGGGTATGAATCCCAGGCTGCGCCATCGGGGGTCAAGCGGCTCCAGGGGTGTGGTTTCTCTGAAAGGTTCATGTTTGAAGTTCTGAATTTGGAGATCGATTTCGCGGGATAAACGCTGGAGGAAACCGCGGCGATAAAGCTCTCCGGGAGAGCGGGCTGCAAGAAAAGATGCTTGAAGAAAAAGCAGGCACAAGAAATATGCAAACTGTTTGTAAGAGCAGAGAAACTGCATGAGTTTTCTCAGTCTTTCTCCGGGGTTGGAGGTTATTGAGCGAACTGAATACGGAAAGTTTTGATTTCGTAGGGAGCGATGCTGAAACTCAATCTTCCATCCAGCAGGGGAAGATCGGCTAGACTCCTCTCGATCAAGTCACTCTCCCGGGCGGTCACAGCGTGCGGCGGCAGAGTGATCACAGCTTCGGTAGCCCGGCCGCATGCCTCGTAACAACGTACTATGAATCCCTCACCGTCCTCCGCCAGTTTGAAAGTGCTGATTACCACATTCTCGGCTGAACACGAGATAAACCCCCTTCCCGAAAAGGGGAGAACACCCTTGTGGCTTACAGTGCGCTGTACCAAGAGAGGCTGGCAAAATTCCATCGCGGTCCTCACTGTGCCGCCCCGGCGCCAGTCGCCCTGGTGGGGAAAGAGAGCATAGCGGAATTCATGGGTGCCCCGGTCGGCTGCAGGGTCAGGCCAGACCGGCGACCTGAGTAATGTAAGCCGCATGCGGTTGCCTTCCACATCATAACCGTACTTGCTGTCAGTTATCAGGCTTACCCCGTAGGTGCTTTCACTCAAGTCGGCCCAGCGCAAGGCCGGCACCTCGTAACGTGCCTTTTCCCAATCATTGTTCCTGGTGGTGGGTCTGCCGATAGCTGACGTGGGGATCTCATAATATGCCGTATCGGAAGAAACATTAAGCTCCCAGGCCACTTTGCAGAGAATCTGGTCCTCCCACCAGTCAAAGCGGTTTCGCACCTCCAGCAGCGGGGAACCTGCATACAAGCTGATCTCCTGGGTGAAAAACGAGGAGGGAAAACTGGTGGCCAGCTGCCTTCTGGGTTTGGTGGGGCCGAGGAAGCTTTTGCGGATCTTGACAGTTGCTCTGAGCGGGCCCCTTTCGGTCACCTCCACCTTGTCGGCCCGATCCAGTTTCCAGCTCACTCCGGTGTAACCGATATTCCAGGCATCCCAATCCTTGGGTTTATCCTCGAACAGCTCGAGCAGGTTACCCACACCCTTGGCTGCAAGCACCTCGCGACCTGCTCTTTTATCATAGATTCGAGTTATCAACCCTTTTGCAGGATCTATCTCCACTCTTAAGAGTTCATTTTCCAGCAGAGTGGTGGAAACCCGCAAGGGATTGTCATAGCTGCGCCGGCTCCGGCTGCTGCGCAGCTTGTAGAGGCGGTAGCCGGTAGCCGGCACATCTTCGGCCCGGAAGAGTAGACCTGCATTGTCCGGGTCTAGCTCCACCACTTGGGAAACCACCCTCTTTCCCCGGTGGTCGAAAACCTCGTAACCGGAGAGTACTTCCTTCTCTCCCGGCAGCATCACCACCGAAGTTCGCGGCCAGGAAAGAGTGTTGAAAACCAGTAGAGGCTCCCCGGCAGGTCCCCCGCTGGTGTTGATACGGCTAGAGAGCCCATGCAGAGCTTTTTGGATTATCCGCTTCAGAACCCGGCGAGCTCTCTGGTAATTCTCCTCGGCATCGTGGTACACAGCAGCAATGCCGCTTCCGGGAAGTATGTCGTGCATCTGGTTGAAAAGTAC
>QMLQ01000375.1 GCA_003646815.1 Deltaproteobacteria bacterium
CCCTGGATAAGTACTACATTGCGCAGCGGGAAAAAGGTGATTCTCTCACCCGAGTAGCTGATCTTCTCCCCTCCCGGAGTGATCATCCTTTCAAGACGGCGCATCAGGGAATCCGGCTGAGGAATGGAGACTGGCTCTTTTTGGCGGGTGGAATCAACTTCGGCGCTTGCCGGGCCCGACTCAAGCCTCGACTGGGCACCCAAATAGTCGGACCAGGCAGGCCAGAGGAAAAGACAAATGGAAAAGGCTTTGGTCAAGGATTCGATTATACGGGGCAGATTCATTTAATTTCAACATTTCAGCCCATTAAACATTCCGCCGCCTGCGGGCCACCACATAAGCCACCCAGACACTCAACTCGTAGAGGAATACTATCGGCACGGCCACCAGTATCATGCTTCCCGGGTCCGGAGGGGTAACCACCATGCTGATAATAAAAATAACGATTATGGCATGCCGGCGTTTGCTGCGCAGGAATTCCGGTGAAATAAGACCCAGGCGTGCCAGCAGCAGGATTACTATGGGCAGCTCAAAAACTACTCCCGTAAAGAAGACCATTCTACTGGCCATATCCACATACGAGCTGGCCGTAAGCATGAACTCGGTGGAGGCGAACTGGAATTTCGAGAAAAAGGCCATACCGATGGGCAGGGTGACAAAATAAGCCATCACCGCCCCAAGCACAAACATGAAAATCGAAACGAAAAGGAGCGGGAAAACTATCCGGCGCTCTTTTTTCAACAGAGCCGGAGCCACAAAGGCCCAGAAGTGATAGATGATCACCGGCGAGGATACAATCAGTCCGAAGGCGAAAGAAATCTTCAGCGCGATCATGAACCCCTCGGTGGGCCGGATGATCATCAGTTTTCCATCCTTGAGGTAAGGGGCCACAGGCTTGATTATCAACTGCAAAAGGTCGTACTGGGTGTTGAGATAAAAGCCCACCAGCATACCTACGAAAAGAGTTCCCAGACACCAGAGCACCCTCTGGCGGAACTCCTCGAGATGATCCAGAAAGGGCATCTCGCTGCGGCGATTCAGCTCGTCCTCTTCATCCTCCTCTTCGTCTCCATCGTACAAATCAGGAGGGGTCGGCGGAGGAGTCTCCACCTTTACCGGCTTGTTCTGCTCCTGTTCCATGTTCTGTGCCTAACCTTCCAAAGATCAACTTTAAGCTACTATTTGGTTCACTACGGTGAAAACCCTGTGATGAGTTTTCTTTCAGGGGTTTCTTCCCGAAGTGGAGAAAAGCGCCCCACAAAAATATTAGCCTGCTGAAAAAAGCCTGCAGCCGGCTTTTCCACCGGCATGATTGGAGCCAAGTATCAATTATTCAAAAATATACCTTTTACTGAGGTTCCCGGTCAAGTATAACTATATGCAATTGAGAATTTTCTTTCTTTCTCTATTCAAACAAGGTAATTTCCGATCCATATATACAATGGGCTTGCACTTCCGGCTCAATATCTAGTATCTTGATGCCCCATGGAGCCACAATCAAAAAGGGGTTGGTAACCGCATGAGTCACAAAAGCAAGGAATTCAACCGGATTACCACTGTGGGTGAACTGGAGAAGCTGGTGAGTTTTTTGCGTTCCGAGGAGGGTTGCCCCTGGGACCGCAAACAGACCTCCCGTTCTCTCAAACCATACTTTCTCGAAGAAGTCTACGAGCTGATGGAAGCCATCGAGACCCAGTGTCCCGAGTCGCTTCGCGAGGAACTGGGTGATGTTTTAATGCATATTTGTTTCCAGGTCTCCCTGGCCCGTGAGGCCGGACATTTCGGTCTGGAGGATGTGGTAGCTACTGTGCGGGACAAGATGATCCGCCGTCATCCCCATGTGTTCAGCGATGTCAAATTCGAAAACTATGCAGACCAGCTCTTTGCCTGGGAGCAGATAAAAAAGGAAGAAAAGGCTGGTAAACCCTCTCCGGGGAAGTCAGTGCTTGAGGGGCTGCCTAAGGACCTGCCCGCTCTGTTGAAAAGCTACCGGATCCAGGGAAGGGTGAGCAAGTACCGTTTCGACTGGGATGAGCCCCTGGAGCTTTTCAGCAAGATCGATGAGGAGCTCAAAGAGCTCAAGGATTCGATTCAAGCCGGCCGGAGCGAAGCGGTCGAAGAAGAGATCGGCGACCTTCTTTTCACCATAGTCAACCTCTCCCGTTTGCTGGGCGTGCATCCTCAGCTTGCCCTTGAGCGCACCAACCGTAAGTTCATCCGCAGGTTCAAGGAACTGGAGAAACTGCTCCACAAGCGTGGGAAAGTTCTGGGAGAACTTTCTCTGGAAGAGCTCGATGCAGTCTGGGAGGAAGTGAAAAAGAACGAACGCACCCGGGTTTCCGACTAGCGTTTGAGGAACGATTCCCCTACTCTCTTGAAAAAAAGCGGGCTGTTTTTGACTCCGTCATAAGAAAAAAAACTGTATCCTCCAAGATTGAGAGGGGCAAGCTTTCTCACCCTATGCACCACGCCGGAGACAGGCACATCATAGGCCCTTAACCCAGCCCAAACATGATTTGCTCCCACTTCCCGGCAGGCTTTCTCTATCTGGTTATAGACAACCTCCGGGTCTGTGCTGTAAGCCATGGGGAGCACCAAATCGAGAATACCCTTCTTGATCCAACGGGGCCAATCCTGGCCGAAGACCTCGTAGGCAGTAGCTATCTCGGGTTTTACCGCAGCGGAACGCACCAGGTGTGGTTTGATCTTGTTCAAGCGCCGGGCGAGTCGCTCCAGGAAACGGGTGATCAACTCCGCGC
>QMLQ01000376.1 GCA_003646815.1 Deltaproteobacteria bacterium
CGAACATTTTGGGTTTGGGGCCTTTTTTGTGAGCGGATCATTCCTGGCGGGCCTCGGCCTAGTTATCCAGCTTCCCCTGCCCGAGTCCCACTCTCACTTCTCAGGCAGTTCAGAGGCGTCCTTTTTTTCCATCATGTTCCAACGGGAGGTCTTTGCAATAGCTTTCCTGGCGTTCCTCTTCGGGTTCGGGCTTGCCGCTTCAGGCGGATTTGTCTCGCCTTACGGGAAGGACCAGCATATTTCATTTGTTTCCATCTACTATCTGGCCTATTCCCTTTCCGCCGTTACCACGCGGCTGGCCGGAGGGAGACTGGCAGACCGCGTGGGAGAGGTCCGTGTCATTCCCTATGCACTTGCCGTCACCGGCCTCGGACTGATACTGCTCCTCTTTCTGAATGGCACAACTATCCTGCTTCTCTCCGGTGCCATGACCGGATGCGGCCATGGATTGCTGTTTCCCTGTCTTAATGCGCTCATCATCAGGGGCAGGCCTGCCCATATCCGGGGCAAGCTGACAGGTGTCTTCACCGGGGCCATAGATGGCGGGGCCTTTCTGGGTTCCGTCACCCTGGGCTATATCGGGGAATGGGCGGGATACGGAGGGCTTTTTTTGGCAGCCGGCCTTGCGGTTTTGGGAGGCCTGCCCGTTTTCCGGCACGGCCTGAAAAGTATACAAGCCCATTCCGAAATAGACCATGAAGAACGCAGCGATTTTCAATAAATACCCCCCCGCAACACAACCCCTCAGCTCAATCCAGCTTCCACGGGAATGACACGGCAAAGTTCCGGGAATTCTGCCGATGAACCCTGTCGAGGTATTGCATTTTGCCCCTGATGAACATGAAAATATCCGCCATGTGCAATAAAGTGCAACTTTTCTCTCTTCCGCACGCTGAAGAGATGGTCCAAAATTATGCAACTTATTGATATTTCGCTATTTTTGATTTTTTTGCGTGAAACGGTATGCTTGTTGCAATTTTTTCCATGCAAAACCGGATCATTTCATCTCTCGAAAACACGAAAAGGGGCAGCGGAAATCATGAGAACATTCTTTACGACCATTATTTTCAGCCTGTTCCTGGCTCTGGCCTTTTGCCCGGCGTGCCGTGCAGCTTCACGGGGGGATGCTGTTTCAAAAGACTCTGCCGTGCTCCAGCAACGGGAAAAATCTTCCGGCCTCTCCTCATTCTTGTTGTTTGGCGATAAAAGCTTTTCTCCCATTCATGTTCCTGGTACCAACGCCGGTCCCGCGAGCACTTTTCCGGATTTGGAAGCATTTTCTCCCTTTATTGATGCGATTCTCTCCGCAAGTGACTTGCTGTGGACGGAAATCGCGAAATGGAACCCTTCTCCCTCGTTATCGAGGAGGCAATGTTACGAAAGGGCCACGGACACATTCAGCGGAACCGTGGATTCAAATAATCTGAGCGCTGAGGACCGCATGGCAATATCCATGCATCATGGTTTAGGGCAAAAAAAGGCATGGAACGTATCCCTTGACCTTGGTATCGCCATCCAGAACGATTATATCCTTCTCCCCGGAGATGGAGACCTGGACGGCCTTTTTCCTAAACTCGGCATGATTTTGAATGATCAAAGTGAAGACATATTGGATCAGATAAGAAACGCAACTCCTTTCATCGGAGTCGGCATCTCCTGCCGGTTCTAACCCGCTTTTCTCTGGGCTTCCAACAAAGACCTTTCCAGCTTGCCCCCTTTTCTGTATCATAATCCAATCAACGGTTTTCAGTTATGGATGCATACTAAGATAAGCAAGGAATACATGCGAGACTTCCAATACCGGAAATGGAACGGCTATTTTGCCCAGATTGCCCGGGGAACAGAAGATCTTGGTGTTGAAGAACTGACCGAACTAGGGGCCAAGAAGGCCAGGGCAGCCTACAAGGGGGCATATTTTGAAGCGGACAAGGAGGCGCTCTATCGGATCAACTATCAATGCCGTATTGCTTCCAGGATTCTCGCACCCCTCCTGACCTTCCACTGTCATAGTACAAAATACCTGTACCGGACTGCAAGGAAGATCCCCTGGTCAGAAATACTGTTGCCCAATGAGACCTTTGCCGTCTCCGCCACTGTTTCCCACAGCAAAATCAACCACTCAAAATACGCGGCGCTGTGTGTCAAAGATGCTGTAGCGGACTATTTTGTGGAAGTTTCAGGAATAAGGCCGAATGTCCAGACAAGCAATCCGGACGTTCGCATCAATCTCCACGTTCAGGATAATAAGGCCGTTATCAGCCTTGACACATCGGGAGAGGCCCTCCACAAAAGGGGATACCGGGAACAGTCCGTTGAAGCACCCATGCGGGAAACACTGGCGGCAGCCATTATCCGTCTGACCGGATGGTACGGGCAGTCCCCTTTGTATGACCCCATGTGCGGCTCGGGCACGCTCCTTTGTGAAGCCCTCATGTATGCATGCAGGATCCCTTCAGGCTATCTTCGAAACCGTTTCGGTTTTGAGAATTTGCCCGATTTTGACCGGAACCTGTGGATGAAAGTGAAAAACGAGGAAGACAACAAAATCAAGCCGCTCTCTCCTGGAGTAATTATTGGGAGCGATCTTTCCCGGGAGGCAGTGGAAATTGCCCGAAAAAACTGTGCCCATTTGCCATTCGGAGAAAAGATCCGCTGGGAAGCAATGCCCATAGAAAACATCAAGGTCACCGAAGGAAGCATCATCGTTTGCAACCCTCCCTATGGGGTGCGGATCGGGGACAAAAA
>QMLQ01000377.1 GCA_003646815.1 Deltaproteobacteria bacterium
ACATCCATCACAAATACGGAAGGCGCCTTCTGGCTCAACAATCCATCAGCCTTCATCACAACCTGAAATGACAGTTTCGCTCCCGTCTTTTCTTTGAAATAAACAAGATTCTTATCCAAGTGCGCATCTGATATCTTCGGCTCAACCAAAAGGACCGGTTTCCCCTCATTTGTGATAAGAAAATCCGTTTCCCTCCCGTCTTTTGTGCGCACATAGTGCAAGGAAAATGTTCCAAGGCCACACTCATTCCACGCGGAAACCGCTTTCGTGAGTTGAACTGCGAGAAAATTTTCGAATCGCTTCCCCTCATCGCGGTGAATTCCCCAATCCCAGTAATAAATTTTTTGTTCTTTTCTAATAGAGCGGGCCAGAGAGGACGCATAAGGAGGGACAAAAAAGATGAGATAAACCTGGGTAAGTGCATCGAGCCAATTCTTTACAGTAGCATGGGCACATTTCAAACTCGTGGTAAGGCTATTGATGCTCAAAGGTGATCCAACACGCTCAGGGAGAAGGGATGCCAGGAGTTGAATCCGGGCAATATCCGTTATCTTGGAAAGATCTCTCACCTCCTCGCTGGTCAGAAGGCTGATATGTGCATCCTGCCATCTTCGGTAAAATTCCATTGTGCCGGCAAAAAAAGGTTCTGGAAAACCCGTGAGGGATATAAGTTGGCCTACAGCCTCCTTGAATGCCTCGTCCGGATCATCCAATGGAATCTTTTTCCCGGGGACCCAGGCCGAATGTGGGTCGAAATCTCCAGAACTCAGAATATCTCGGGGACCCATAGGATACATCCTGAAAAGAAAATATCTTCCAAGAAGAGACTCCCCTGATTGCCGCAAAAAATCCAGGCGTGCACTGCCGCAAACAACAAATCTTATGAAATGCGCAAATTCATCGTAATAGCCCTTGAGTACTTCCTTCCAGCTCGGATGTTTGTGAAACTCATCCAAGGCTACCCAAAATCGCGGCAAGGTCGATTGATCCGGAACAGGAACCGCCTCCGGGATATTTTCAAGGAAAAAAAGCTGGTTTTCAGAGAATTTTCTCTTGGTGGTGACCGTATCCCAGTTGTAGTAGAGGCGCTCTTGCTTCATTTCCTGCAAATAGCCTTGCACAAGCGTGGTCTTTCCAACTTGTCTGGGACCGGCTATGAACGACATCCTTCGCCCAAGGAATGCAGGATTCAATGCCCAATGCTTGATTCTTGCCGTTGACATACGACCATTTTAACGTCGCATGCAAAAAAGTCAAGGCCATTTTATACCTGCCTCTAAAAAAGTCGAACAGTTCCAAAGACCTCCAAATTTCGACCAACAATCAGCCACCTATAATTTCCGTTTCTCTATTACCCAAATATTTTCTGAATCATGAAAGACTCTGCATAGTAAAAACCCGCTTCCGACCCCCTTACTTTGGCTAGCGCTCTCAGCACCTCCCCGGAACGTGGATGAGGATCGGGCCGTGCCTCGCCATTATATGTTTCCATTGCCTTGATTTTGGCTTCAACATTTTTTTCCGTTACTTCAATATAGCAATTCGGTTCCCATTGGGCGGGTTTCAGGTAACCGGTGCTGCTGGGCACTTCAGCACAGAGAACGGTAACGTGATCATGCAATCCCGGTCTGGTCGCTATAACTACTGCTTCGTGGCAATATTGATGATCTATATTGGTGCAGTATCGGTGGTGTGTCAGTATGAGCTGGGGGTTCACCTTCTGGATAATTGCCTCAAGCCAATGAATAGCTTCCAGTCGTGAAACCTTGTCCATCTCATTGTCAGGAAAATCACCAAGATAAATATTTCCCGGGAGAACTCCCAAAACAGACATTGCTTTCTTGCAGTCTTCTTGTAGTTCTTCCAGATCAGAATCTCTTTTTTTCTCTCCCTGGTTGTTTCGCCTGCTGTGGACTCCGGTCGCCGGAATTGCCACGTGAACAATCCCACCCAGACTCGTCAATTTTGCTATTGTGGCCCCAGCGGCCAGTGTCTCATCATCAGGATGCGCAAAAAACGTAAGAACTCGCTCATATGCTTTCAGATTCAACATTTTTCTATTCCTTCTTTTTCGTGATACGAATATCCGCGTAAATGGCGTCCGTTCTTAACGCAGGTCTGGATATTTCATACCGAAAAGGACCAATATCAAAAAAGGCTTTGGGATAACCATCAGCATCCAGCATACGGATATGGTCAAAAAGCTCCATAAGATCACTTATCCCCGCAGGAACTCTGCTCTGTTCAGATGTTCGCCTTCTAAAAAAAGTCGGCTCACCAACCTGATCTTCAGGCTCGGGATTTTCTGTGATGATTACTTTAATCATGTCTGCAACAATATGCGCTGAACGGATAAATATTTCCTCCGCCAAACCTTCCAGGGACAGCGAACGTTTCATGTAGACCGGTCCCGCATCTAACTGAGGAATCATCCTCAAAGCAGTGATCGCCGTTTTTCGATGACCATTCGCAATCAAGTTCTGCACAGGACTGCCTCCCCGGCCATATGGCAAATCAGTTTCATGGAAACATATACAATCTGATAAATTGAGTATTTCGTCAGGCACAATATGGCTCCAGTGGGGGAAAAAAATGTATTTGGGCCGAAGAGTCTCTATTTTGGCAACTGACAACTCCTTCGGCTCTGAGATCAAGTGCCATTCACCTGGGTAATTTTTGACGACCTCGTGGTAAACCTGAATATGCCAGGGCTTTATGGTTGCGACG
>QMLQ01000378.1 GCA_003646815.1 Deltaproteobacteria bacterium
CCATGACAGAAAAGGTGGAGCAAGGGGAAGCGTTAATTGAGCTGGCAGAAGAGCGGGGAAGGGTGCTTTTAGTAGACCATACCTTCGTTTATACGGGGGCGGTCAGAAAAGTAAAGGAGTTGATTGACCAGGGCGCACTGGGTGATCTGATTTATTATGATTCAACCCGCGAGAATCTCGGTCTCTTCCAGCAGGACGTGGATGTTATTTGGGACCTTGCCCCACATGATCTGTCTATCATGGACTTTCTGATGCCCTATAAAAAACTAAGTGTTTCTGCTACGGGCTCCCATTTTTACGGAAACGGGATTGTTCCAAAGGCCCTTTTGGCTATTTTTATGGAAAACAATATAGTCGCGCACATCAATGTAAGCTGGGTCTCTCCCGTGAAGATACGGGACACCTTTATTGCCGGTACATCAAAAATGATCTTGTATGATGACAACCACCCGAGTGAAAAAGTAAAAGTCTACGACAAAGGTGTTGAACTCTACGAAACCAAGGAAGCCCTTTACCGTCTCAAGGTCCAATATCGGGTCGGGGATATGTATGCACCCAAAGTGGATAATCAAGAGGCCCTCGCATTGGAAGCGGAACATTTCGCAGACTGTATCATGAACGGAAAAAGGCCGATGACCGATGGGAAAGCAGGGCTTGAAGTGGTCAAACTCCTGGTGGCGGCACAAGAATCCCTGAAACAAAATGGTGCCCCGGTGAACATTGTTTAGGGTTCAAAGGGTTTATTGGGCTACTTGGGTTTGTTGGGTTACACAGCTCGGCGGCTTGGCAGCGGGGCGGCCAGGCAGCTGGGCGGCTTGGCAGAAAGGCAGCGGAAGGAAGGCTTTTGGATTTGGATAAGGAAAGTTGGAAGAAACTGAACGTATGGAAACTGGCTGATAAGCTGGCTCTTCGAATCTATGAAGTAACACGGAATTTTCCTCGAGATGAGATTTATGGTATTACATCTCAACTAAGACGAGCAGCTTTGTCGATCCCAACAAACATCGTTGAGGGATATTCTAGGAAAGGCGACAAGGAGTTAGCGCACTTCTTGAGCATAAGTTTTGCATCTTTATCTGAAGTGAAGTATCTTATCCATTTTTCGGATAATCTTGGTTATCTTTCTGAAGAAGAACACCAAGGGCTGAAAGAGGCGTGCGATAAGGTAGGGAGAAGTTTATGGTCCTTTTACGCGAAAGTCAAAGCTAGTGGTTGATCCCACGCCCAGCCGCCAAGACGCCTCGCCTCCCAGCAAATGAAAGGCTGCTTACTTGACTATGAAGAAAATTGCTCCTAACGTCACCCTGGGCCAGAACGTCGTCCTGAACGATTTCATCAACCTCTACGGCTGCAAAATAGATGATGACACCAGGATCGGTCCTTTTGTGGAGATTCAGAAAAACGCCTTCATCGGCAAACGATGCAAGATTCAAAGCCATACGTTCATTTGTGAAGGAGTGACTATCGAGGACGAAGTATTTGTTGGCCATGGAGTCATGTTCATTAATGACAAGTTTCCCCGGTCAACCGCGGAAACAGGGGGACTCCAGACCGAAGAAGACTGGGAAGTCATCCCTACGGTCGTGAAGAAAGGTGCCTCCATCGGTTCCAACGCGACCCTCATGTGCGGCATCACCATAGGGGAGGGCGCGGTGATTGGTGCCGGGAGTGTGGTGACAAAGGATGTGCCGGCCAATACCATTGTTGCCGGAAACCCTGCTCAAATTTTCCGCAAAATGCCCTAGAAGCGGCCCAGCCGCTGCGCCGCCCAGCTTCCTAGCCGCCCCGCAGTCTAGCCGCCTAGCTTTTGTGACCCAATGAACCCAAGTAACCCAACAAACTTTCGCCTCCGTATATCCATCGTCGTGGTCATAGCAATGTTGGCTGGCCTGCTCCTTTACCGGTCTTCGATAGTGGCGGTAATCTCCGCGGTCATCCATCGCGACGGGAGTTCCCATGGGGTTTTTGTCCCGTTTCTTTCACTCTTTTTCATATGGACCAAAAGAGAGAATCTGAAAAAGGCAAAACCCAAGTTCCAATTCCTGGGATTGGCCCTTCTGGTGCTGGGCATTTTTCCTATTGTATTCAACATTAATAGCTTCCAACTGTATTTTATTGGGTATGTATTTTTCTTGTCAGGAATATTCCTGACAATCCTGGGCCCGGAAATATTTAAATTGATCGCCTTCCCGCTGTTTTTTCTCATCGCGATGACTCCATTGCCGAAAGAGCTGTATGATCCGCTGGCAAACTATTCGCGTCATATAGCCTTTGGGGGAGCACTCAAGATCCTCTCTGTTTTCGGCATCCCCTATATAAAAGAGGGGTGGGTGATCCATCTGCCCAATGCCGTGCTTCGAGTCGCCATATCCTGCAGCGGGATAAGGTACCTGATTTCTTATTTTGTGTTCGGCCTGGCCTATGCGTGGTTGTATAAACCGACACTGAAGGGAAGATTGCTGATTGTTGCGCTCACCATTCCCATATCACACATCGCCAGCATCCTGAGATTGACTTCTATCTTTACTCTTGCGTATACCATCAGTCCTCGCATGTCCGAGCATTGGCCGCATATTTTTATAAGCTGGACTGTTTTTGGCATTATCCTGATTGGGGGTATCGCTGCGGATCAATACATCGATTCCAAAAGGAGTGCCCAAAAACTCGTAGGAAGGAGTACAGCCCCGCTGCCCAGCCTCCCGGCTGCCAACTCAGAAATA
>QMLQ01000379.1 GCA_003646815.1 Deltaproteobacteria bacterium
CGCTCGGGTGACTCCCTGGTAAGGAGATTGCCCGAGGAATCAAAAAAGATTTTCTGACCCAACGTATGGCCCGAATGACAGCCCCTCGACTCGATTACTTCTGCCACCAGCCGGTACTGAGAAGCGGCCAGGGCATTGTCGAACAACCGTTGAAATTTGGGATTGTTTTTAATGACCTTGAACTCTGAATCCTCAAGGCCAAGCCGCTTCTGAATAATCCTGACGATCTGCTCCCTTTCCACCATGTCCTCCACGTGAAAGTCATTGCCGTTTTTTGAGCGGGAATTTTTTTACTCCCTGAGTGCGGTGACGTTATATGTCCGCACGGGGGTGTGGATTCCCTTTACCTGGATTTCTCCAATAAATTGGGATTCCACCAGGGGTTCCACCTTGCTGTACGTCCTCTGACTGATTAATATCTGGCCGGCCGTGGCGGTTGATTCCAGACGGGCGGCCACGTTCACCTGGTTTCCGATGACCGTGTAGTCCCTGTGGATCTCGGCGCCGATATTGCCCACGGTCATATAGCCCGTATTGATGCCGATTCCCACGCCCAGGTCATGATCGTATCCCTTCCATTCCCCGCGCAATTCAGATACCTTTTTCTGCATTTCAACGGCCATGCGCACGGCCCTCTCTGCGTGGTCCTCGATAGGGAAGGGATCCCCAAAAAAGATGAGGAGACCGTCCCCGATGATCTTGTTGAGAGTGCCGTCAAACCGATGGACGATCTTGATCATTTCCGAGAGATATTGGTCAAGGAGATGAAAGATCTCTTCAGGTTCCAGATCATCAGTCAGGGTTGAGAACCCACGAATATCAGAAAACACGACTGTCATCATTTTTCTCTGGGATTCCTGGGCAATGTGGCCGTTTCCCGAAAGGATTTTTTCAGTGATCTTCGGGGAAAGGTAGCGTCGGAGCTGGTTATATTTTTCCAGTTGCCGGACCTGCTCCTGGACCTTGGATTCAAGATGGCGGTTCATCTCCCGCAGTTCTTCCTGGGTCTGACGCAGGGCAGCGGTTCTTTCTTTGACCCTTTCTTCAAGGTCAAGGGCATACTGGTCAATCTGTTTTTTCGCTTCCTGGAGCTGCTCGTGTGCCTTTCCCAGGGCGGCATACGCTTCGTTTTTGGCCTTGATGCTTTTTCGCAATTGATTGAGGGTCTCAATGAGTTCTTTCCCCGGCTTTTCATTTCCCCGTTTGAGCGAAAAAACATTAACCAATCGATTTGCCAGGGAGATTCGATTATAGGTCACGTCCAGTATGAAATAGGGGGCAAGGAGAATTTCTCCTTCCTGGAGGAGTGTTCTCCCGTTTACCGTTACGGTCTCTGTTATCAGTATGGCCTCTTTTTCCTCTTCGGGATTCAGGGTATTTGTGGGCTTTTTTGCGTATCTGCCCAGGAATAATGTGCGATTGCCGACCTGATCAGGCAGCAGGAATATCTTTTCCCCTACGATACTCCTTCCCCCGTGTTCGGGATGCCGAATGGTAAGGAGATCACCTTCTCGTTTTGGATGAAGATCATAGGAGGCAAATTCCGGTTCCTTCCGGAAAAGGATCTCAGGGTCATAGGGCTTCAGCGGTTGTTGCACGATGGCCGGTTCAAGTCCCCACAGGGTTGGAATTGCGGAAAGGATCCCCCGCAGGAACGGATCGCCGATGTAATCACCATTTGGGTCAATATCCCGGTGAAATTCGACTTTAAGAACAGTTCGAAATTTTTGCACCCTCCTGTCAAAGGAGGGCGGGATAACAATATCAATTTCCTTGGTGTCATTCAGGTTCCTGTTGAAAAAAGGAAGACGCCTGTAGCCGTCGTCAGGGGAACTGAAAAGTTTGGCAAAAATATGGAAGCGTCCCCATGACCGGAGGGCGGCGGAGGAAGATCCGCAGGCAAAGTAAAACCCGGGCTCGCTGACTAGGTCTTTTGCCCGGCGAAAGATCTTCTCGAAATTTTCATAGGTGGTCCATTCATCCTCATCAAGAAAGAATTCCTCCGGAGAAGCGAAGGCCTCAAATGGATAGGGAAGATCATCGAAAAGTCCTTCATGACCTCCCGTTTTATTCCGTACGTAGGTTGCGATTATCTTGATGTTCCGGTTGCTGATGCAATCATGGCGGCTCATGGGATCGGCTCGGAAAAAGGAGAAAAGGTTTTTCTAGAGCAGGCCGGCGATCTGCCTGAAGCGATTCAAGAGGTGGTTCAAGTCCTCCGGAGGCACGCTCCTGCCAACATGACCCAGAATACCGCACCCCTCAGATCTTTCATGCACTTCTTCTTCGGGCAGGTCACTCAAGAGAATAATGGAGGTCAGGGGTGAAGCCTTGACCATTTCCAGCAATTCCTCGAACGGGGAGTCTGTTTCTGCGGTTTTTCCAACAATGGCGATTGAAAAAGGCTCTGTTTTCAACCGTGAAAGAGCCTCATTGAAGCTGGAGAGAATATGCAGGTCGTACTGGCTGCCTTGAAGGATATTTTTTATTGCATCCACCACTTGGGAATCTTGTTCAACAATAAGGACTGGGATATTTTTCTGATTAGGCATCATGGGACCTCATGGAGTGATGTGGGTTCAGGTTTCAGGAAAAGTGGGTAAACGCAGGCAATCATACCCACATTTCAGAAAACTCGCAAGAGGCTTTTTGATTCCCATTTTATGACTATTTTATGACTTGACAAAGAAGCGAAGTGGTATACTATTACAATTCAAA
>QMLQ01000380.1 GCA_003646815.1 Deltaproteobacteria bacterium
ATTATTCGCTACAGCTTGTTCAATTCCTGCTGCGAGAGCCCGGCGGCCTGCTTCTATCAACCTCTTCGCCGTGCCCTGGTAACGGCCCACACAGAAGGTGGCCGCTGCATCGGCATAATACCCTTTATGATAAACCCCCACATCCACACTGAGCAGATCGCCTTCCTTAAGAATCTTATCCTTGCTGGGTATTCCGTGGACCACTTCATGGTTCACCGAAGTGCAAAGGACATTCGGAAAGCCTCCATAACCTTTGAAAGCAGCCCGGCTATCGGGATAAGAATTGATCAAAGACTCGGCCATCTGATCCAATTCAAATGTCGAAACACCCGGTCTTATCGCTTCGGCGACCCGGGCCAGCACCTCGGCTACTATTTTGCCCGAGTCCCTTATTTTGTTTATCTCGGTTCGTGTTTTTAAAAATACCATGGTGTTACATGAATCTTCGACTGGGTACCCGGCTTTTTTTCATGAATCCATCATAGTGGCGCATCAACAAATGGCTCTCCATCTGCTGAATAGTATCCAGAGCCACACCCACTACAATCAGGAGGCTGGTGCCGCCGAAATAGAAAGGTACATTGATAATGCGCAGCATGTAGATCGGCAGCACGGCGATAGCCACCAGAAAAATCGCACCCGGCAAGGTGATTCTGGTAAGCACTTTGTCTATATATTCGGCAGTGCGTGCCCCAGGGCGAATGCCCGGGATGAAGCCTCCTTGGCGCTTGAAATTCTCCGCCAGGTCCACGGGGTTGAAAATCACCGCTGTGTAAAAATAGGTGAAAAACACTATCAAAAGTGAATAAAAGAATACATACGAATTGGTTTGCGGGTTAAAATAACCTGCAAGATCCTCCAGCCATGTGCCCGGAGCGATAAAAGAGCTCAGGGTGGCTGGTACAACGATAATCGACTGGGCGAAAATGATCGGCATAACCCCGGCGCTGTTGATCCGCAGAGGCAGGTGCGTCTGCTGGCCGCCTAGTACCCGGCGCCCCACCATGCGCTTGGGAATCTGGATCGGTATCTTGCGGGTGGCGAGGGTCATCACAATCACTCCCGCCACCACAGCCACCATCACCGCCACCAGCAGCAGCATGGGTATAATCCCGATCACATCATTTCGCAGCATCTCGATCGACTGCAGCACCGCCCCGGGAAACCGGTCCACTATGCCGAAAAATATCAACAGGCTCATACCGTTGCCGATACCCCGCTCGGTTATCTGCTCGCCCAGCCACATCACCAGCACCGCCCCAGTGGTGAGGGAAACCACCGTGGTCATCCGGAAGAGCCACAAGTTGCTCATGCTCACTGCGCCCAGGCCCTGCAGGAAAGTGGCGATTCCCACAGACTGGATAAAAGAAAGCACCACCGTGCCGTAGCGGGTGTATTGGTTTATCTTTTTCCGCCCTTCCTCACCCTCTTTCTGCAGTTTCTCGAAATAAGGAAAAACCGGGGGCAGCAGCTGGAAAATGATCGAGGAACTGATATAAGGCATTATTCCCAGGGCGAAAATAGTGGCCCTCTGAAGCCCCCCACCCACAAACATGTCCATCAGGCCGAAAATGGTATTCTGCTGCTGGCCGAACCACTCTATCAGGCGGCTTACATCAATGCCCGGAGTGGTAATGTGCCCCCCGATCCGGTAAATAACAACTATTATAAAGGTAAACCAGAGTTTTCTTTTCAGCTCGGGCACATCGAAAATGTTCTGCAAACCTCTGGCCATTTATAATACCTCTGCTCTGCCGCCTTTGGCTTCGATCACTTCGCGCGCTTTGGCACTGAAAGCATGGGCCGAGACAGTCAAGGCGAACTCAAGTTCACCATCGCCCAGCACCTTCACGGGCTTTCTGGTATTGCGGATAAGTCCCAGTTGCGCCATTTCCTCAGGGCCCAGGCGCTCCAGTTGTTTACCCACGCGGTTTATATCCTCCAGGTTGACAATTTGATAACTCTTACGGAACATGCTCTTGAAACCGCGTTTGGGCAACCGTCTCTGGATCGGCATCTGTCCGCCCTCAAACCAGACCGGCATCTTTTTTGATCCGCTACGGGCTTTCTGCCCTTTGGAGCCGCGGCCCGAGGTACCGCCATAGCCGGAGCCTTTTCCGCGGCCGAGGCGCTTGGGCTTGGTTGTTGCTCCAGCCGGTTTTCTAATTTCCGACAATCTCATCAGCTCAATCCACAGGTTGAAATATTCGCTGCTTGGGCTTGAGCGCAGCTCAAGCAGAGAAAAGTTCCAGGCATTAGTCTTTAATCTATCTCTTCCACTTTCACCAGGTGTTGGACCTTGAAAATCATCCCCCGGATCTGGGGAGTGTCGTTGTGGACAACACTTTTCTGGTGATGAGTAAGTTTCAGAGCTCTCAGGGTGTCCTTGTGTTTTTTAAGGGCCCCGATACCGCTTTTCACTTGAGTGATTTTCAGTTTCTTACTCACTGGTGGCCTCCACGATTACCCTGTCGCCACGTGCAATCTCTTCGGGTGTGCATCCACGGATTCGGGCAACTTTCTGGAGGGTCATCAGTTGTTTCAGCCCCTCCATGGTGGCTTTGGCCATGTTGTGCGGGTTGTTGGAACCCAGAGATTTGGTGAGTATGTTCTGCACACCCGCGCATTCAAGCACAGCCCGCACACTGCTGCCTGCGATCACACCCGCACCCGGGCCGGCCGGCTTAAGCAACTCCTTGCCG
>QMLQ01000381.1 GCA_003646815.1 Deltaproteobacteria bacterium
CAGGACCAGGATAATCCCCCCGAACCTTCCGTCCAGACCCGCACGTCTCAAAACCCTTTCGCCAAAGGATATGCCATGTCCCATAAGCCGGACGGGATGCAGGGGATAGCGGGGATCACCGAGTAAAAGGTCAAGCATAAACGCTGCGCCAAGCACACAAACTGCCTCAATCATGCCTTTACACCCACAAATGAGGAGATAGTGGAGATGAGGAGGTCATTATCGGGAGGAGTCCGCAGCCCTATGCGGAAAAAATTGTCCGTGAGCCCGCGAAAATTTCTGCAGTCCCGGACAGAGATACCGTGAGAGAGGAGGTGTTTGAGAAGGTCGTCCAGATTTCTCGTCCTTTTCCAACGGCAGAGGACGAAGCACGCGGTTGGGGGAAAGGCGTCAATTCCCTCCAAAGCCTGGGCCCTCTTTATGAACCTTTGCCGCTCCTGCCTGACAAGGACAGTGGTCCTTTCTTCATAGTCCGGGAGATGCGCAAGCTGGGGGGCGATCCTGTCGGCAATTCCGTTTATGGTCCATGGTTCTTTGGCATACCGCAGGCGTGAAATGGGATCTCCGGACCCGTACATCGCCCCCATCCTGAGACCGGGGAGGCAATAGAATTTGGTAAGAGAATGAATGACCAGGAGATTGGGGAGGGGTTCTTCCAGGAGCAGGGACTCCTTTTCCCATTCCTCCGTGAACTGCACAAAGGCCTCATCTATAAAAAACCACGTTTCGGGAAACCGTGCCGCCATAGTCAGTATCAGTTCTTTTGAAATCATGGTCCCGGTAGGATTATTAGGCCTGCCGAGCCAAAGGGCGTCCACATCCCTGAGGGCCTCGGACAACCGGTGGGAAGAAGGGAAAAAGAAGTCTTTCTCCGGGTGCAGCGCCAGGTGCTTGATTTCTTTCCCTGCCATGCTGGTAGCCCGCTCATAGTCATGGTAGGACGGGGTCACGATCAGGGCACGTTTGAAGGGGATAACTCTCGGGATAAGGTAGATCAGTTCCGTGGACCCGTTTCCTCCCAGGATATTTTCCGGTGCAATCCCGAATCGTTGCTGATAAAAGTGGGAAATTCCTCTGCCGTCCGGAGTGGGATATTTTCCTGCTTCTTCGACAAATTTATGCCATGTTTTCCTGACTACAGAGGGCATCCCGAAGGGATTGAGGTTAACACTGAAATCCGTCACGGGACGCTCGGGGATATTTAGTCGGTGGAAATCAAGGAGACTCATGCCCCCGTGCTGGTAGGAATCCGTCATTTCCCGTCTCCATATCTTTCCATATATCCCCTGGGAGTTACCATCCTGCGCCCCATTATCCGTGTCTGCGAATTTCCAACAAAAATGATGGTCAGCATATCGACGGTGGTTTCATCCACGTTTCCGGCCTGAGCTACCCGGACCTCCTGGGCCGCCCTGGCCGCATTCCGGACAATGCCCACCGGCACGGTGTTTCCCCGGTATTTCGTGATAAGCGCCATGATTTCTTTGAGCTGCCATATTCTCTTCTTGGACCGGGGATTGTAGATGACCAGGACGAAATCCGATTCGAGGGCTGCCAGGACCCTTTGCCTGATCTGTTCCCACGGCGTCATCAGATCGCTGAGGCTCACCACCGCGAAATCGTGCATAAGCGGGGCCCCCAGCAGGGCGGCCGCCGCGGAGAGGGCAGGCAGGCCGGGAATAATTTCCACGTCGAGCCGGTCAAGAAGATCCTGTGATTCCATCATCTCAAAGACCAGGCCGGCCATAGCGTAAATACCGGGGTCCCCGCTGCTCACCAGGACGGTCTTTTTGCCTCCGAGCGCCGCTGCCAGGGCCGCTTCACACCGCTTCATCTCGCCCCGCATGCCGGTGGAAATGACCTCTTTTCCGGTGAGCAGGTGAGGGTCAAGCAGCCCGATATATCGTTTGTATCCCACGATCACTTCGGCCTCGGTCAGGGCGTGCTGGGCCGCAGGGGTCAAATGATCCTGATGCCCCGGGCCCAGGCCAATCACCTTGAGTGTTCCAGGGCCAGTGCCATGGTGGCGTTTCTGCTCTTTGTTTTGGGGATGACCAGCTCGCCCTTTCCCACCCCCAGAATGGCTGTTGCTTCGCATACGCTTTTCACTCCCATATGCCGCTTTACGGTCAAAGAAGGATGCGGCACGTCTATTGTCCCGATCTCTTCACGGCTGAAAAAAAGGAGGGAGAGGCCGAGATGCCCGGCGGCCCTCACAAGACCCTCTTCATCCTTCTTCACGTCAATGGTCGCCAGGGCACGAAGGCTGTGCATAGATATGCCTTCCCGCGATAACGTTTCCCTGATCAACCGCACGATTTCATCTGCGCCGGTTCCTCTGTTACACCCGACCCCTGCTACCATGCACCCGGGATGGAGCAGGAGCGCACCCTTCGGGGGAGTTCTTGTGTGCCAGTCCACCCAGATACCGGGGCGACCCGGAACCCAGTCGCATTCCGACGTGCAATACTCAAGTTTGACCTCTTCTGGCGGATGGTCCCTGAAACCGAGGTAATCCCGAACGTCAAAGATCTGAAGGGTCTCTCCCCGCAGGATGGCCCCATTGATGGCCTTGAGGGCATCCAGATTGGAGATGACCATCCCCTTTTCCATCGCTACCATATCCATGGAAGGCAGGCCTTCGGTATCCGTGGCCGTGGTGATGACGGCCTGCCCCCCTGTGAGGGATGCAATCCTGC
>QMLQ01000382.1 GCA_003646815.1 Deltaproteobacteria bacterium
ACCACCGGCACCCTGTATACAGTGCAAGGGAAAGTATACTATTCAGAGGGAGCTGCAGAGGATGCCACAGTTACTTTACGGGTGGTCAAGAGTGACTCTCCGGCGGACACCTCCCTGCCGTTGACTACCACGGTAGGCAGTGACAGTGTATGGCAGATCAATCTGGCCAATCTGCATGCTACCGATGGAAGTAGTTTCTCTCATGCGGAGAACGACATATTGCTTTTGGAGTTCGATGGAGCGGAAAAAGGATTTGAGCAATATGATACGGTACGGGCCTCTGATTCAGCTAGCCCGATGACCATCCGCACCATAAAGCTTGTGCCTTATGTTGAGTATGATATGGAGCTGAAGACAGGTTTGAATCTAATAGGGTTGCCCTTGAAATTGTTCGATGGAGAGCCTACTGATGCACATGCGTTCTTGAATTTGATCCAGGGTGGAGCACCTTCGATGTCGCGGTATGTCACCAGTACAGGGACCCAGGAGACAATCACCCGCTCGGTGGATGGTAGCTACATAGGAGCTAGTAACTTTGATTTAGAAGTTGAGGAAGGATACTTCGTACAAGTCAAGAGCAAGACTACGGTTCAACTGAAGGGAAGGGTTTACACCGAGTCTGTACCGGTGATCAATTTTCCTGGAGCTGGATTGTATTTTGTTTCTCGGCCGGGTCAGGACAAGGATTTGTTCATCTCCTGGGATGCATTACAGATTTTGCAGAATGTGGCTAATGTATCGATAGTTTACCGTTTTGATCCTTCTCTACAGAGATATGAACAGTATTTTCCTTCGGGTACCGGGTATGCAGGGACGAATTTCGGCATAGATGTGGGGCAAGGATACATTTTCAATTTGACCGGAGCTTCCAGTTGGGATCCCAACACTCTCGGTGCACTTTTGGCTTCTGATGGTGGTGGAGCATCCAGCTCCCAAGGAGTGGAGAGAGTGATAGTGCTGGATATCGAGCAGCGGGAGTTGGGAGTTTCTCCGGGTTCATTTTCGGTTGTGGTCTCCAATGTTACCAGTGCTGCGGCAGTGGTGAGCTGGTTTAAAGGTGGTGGAGAATTGGGGCAGTTGCGGGTGAGTTTGGCCGATGGCAGTAAAGAGCGCATTTTGGGCCCTGTGGTGGATGGAGTTATTGGCGGGATGGGTTATGTAGAGATAACAGGATTGAAACCAGCCACTGAGTATGTTTACCGGATAGAGGATTCAAATGGTCGTTTGTTGGCCGAGCAAGCCGAGGGGACTTTTACCACAGCGCGGGTAGGAGTTGGATTGGTGCCCTACACCTTGTTTGGAAGATTGGTTGATGTTCGCGGTGTTTCACTGGGTGGATTGTTGGTGTTGGTGAAGTTGAGGGATGAGACCACTGGAAAGGAAAGCGGATATATAAGCGCGGTAAGTGACAAGGATGGTTACTGGGTGGTCAATCTCGCCAATCTTAAGGAGAGATACAGCGGAGTGCCTTACCGCTGGCGGGAAGGGGATGAGGTTGAGCTGACGATTATTGGTGGAACATACCGCTCTGTGTATCATTCCAGGGTGCGTTCCGGGAGTCCGCATAATATAGCTCTTGACCTTCAGCAGCCCGGGCTCTTGGAAGAGGAAGCCCAGAAGAAGCGAGCTGTATCTATGAGTTTGCCCAAGGCTTACAGTCTGGCGCAGAATTTCCCGAACCCGTTTAATCCTTCGACTACCATCAATTTTTCACTTCCCGAACAGGCGGGCAAGGTAGAGGTTCGCCTGGAGGTGTTCAACCTGCGTGGACAGTTGGTGAAAACCCTGCTCAACAGAACTCTCGAACCCGGGGTTTACCAGGTACAATGGGATGGCACTGCCGGAGATGGGAGACAGGTTCCGAGTGGAGTATATTTTTACCGCTTGAGAACTCCTCAATTCAAGGCGACGCGCAAGATGGTAATTCTTAAATGATCTAGGCTGGATCGGGGGATTTGCCGTGGATCTTTGCGTCACCAGGGGCGCCTTCACATGGAGGCGCCCTTTTTTTGATACCAATAGAAGGAAAAAATTACCCTCCGGCAGGATGATAATCCGGGTGGTCAATTCAGCCGAAAACACAGAGTAAGGCACCGCTGAGACGGAAGGTGCATGAATGTGGGCTCCGCTGTGATGAGGAAAAGTTTGATAAAACCACGATTTCGAAAAACTGCTAACTCTTCGAAAAACATATGGATCAATCACCCCTGAATATTGGTATAGATATTGCATCCTGATATAATGGATTTACAAGATTTGATATTAGCTTGCAATTGCATTTTTTCCGACTGCTCAAGGAGAAATCACTCATGCTTCTCAGAAAAAATATTCCAATAGCCGCTTTGGCTGCGGTATTGATTTACTGGGCCTTTCTCTGGGCTCAGACAGAAGTTGATATGGCAAAGCTTGCAGTGACCAATCTCCGGCTGTCCGGTGCGGTGATTTCCTGGGTGACCGATGAGAAAACCTCCTCCAACTGGGTGGAAATCCGCCCTGCGGGCTCTGATTCGGTAGTCGTCTTTCGGGATGATAAGTCCTACTATGTCCATTATATAGAAATCACAGACCTCGACCCCGCCACTGAATATAAGTATCGGGTGGGCTCTGGCGATACGGTCTGGGACAATAACGGGCAGTGGTATTCTTTCAAGACTTTGGAAGTAGCTATGACCGCTCTTCCCAGGACGATTATGGGCA
>QMLQ01000383.1 GCA_003646815.1 Deltaproteobacteria bacterium
CATCGAGCAGGCGATTGAAAACAAAGATCCCCTTATCGAGGTGGAGGATGAATACGGGGTGATTCACAGAATGTGGGTCCTCGATGAGCCGGGAACGATCGAGGAACTCAAGCGCCAGATGCAGGAAAAGAAGCTCTACATTGCAGATGGCCACCACCGTTATGAAACCGCGCTCAATTATTGGCGGGAACAACAAGCCAAGGGAGTACCAATCAAGGGAGAAGAGGCTATTGACCGGGCCATGATGTCCTTTGTAAGCATCCAGGATGAGGGCCTAGCGGTGCTGCCCACTCACCGGGTGATATTCGGAGTGCCGGATTTTAAAGCAGCCGATCTCTTTGCCGAGCTCCAGGACACCTTCGAGATCCGGAATCTGGGGCCGCTGAGCGACAAAAACCTGATCAAGTCTCTTGAAGAAAATACCGGGAGGGAAAAATCCTTTCTCTTTGCCGTCAAGGGCCATGATCTGCTTCACCTGCTGCAGCTTAAGTCTAACGCTGATCCGGCCTGTCTCATCAAAGGTGAGGCAAGCCCTGTTTGGAAAGCTCTGGAGGTAAATATCCTGCACAAGCTTATTCTGGAAAAGCACCTCGGGATCAATGAAAGAGATCTTGAACGCCAGGATAAAGTACTCTATTTGCGCGATCCGCAGGAGGCATTGAGACTGGTGCTGGATGAAAATTCAAAGTACCAGGCAGTCTTTTTCCTTAATCCGCCCAAGGTGGAAGAAGTGGTGGCCGTGGCGGACAACGGCGAGTGCATGCCGCCTAAGTCCACGGATTTCTATCCCAAGATGCTTACCGGTCTGGTAATAAACAAACTCAATCTTTAGGAAAGTTTGCTCAACAATCCCGTGCCTGCTGGATGTATCCTTTTTTTAGCTTCCGGTCAAGTGTATCTTTGACACAAGCCGGGTTTGGCTCCATTCGTAATACAAAGGCAAGTATCATTTTTTCGATCTTTTACTGGGAAACATCAATTAACTTCATCTTTTTGACATTCCAAAAAGGGAAAGGCAAAGATGAAAGTTTTTGTAGCTGATAAAATTTCCGAGGAAGGTCTGGCCGCTCTGCAGGAGGCCGAAGACATCGAGGTTGTGCTGAACCCGGGCCTTCCCGAGGATGAACTGGCCAGAGAGGTTGCGGATTCCCAGGCCATGATCATTCGCAGCGGGGTCAAGGTGACCCGGAAGGTGATCGAAGCTGCGCAAAATCTCAAGGTGATCGGCAGGGCTGGAGTCGGTGTGGACAATGTTGATCTGGAAGCGGCCACGCAAAAGGGTATAGTTGTGATGAACACCCCCAGCGGCAATACTGTGGCCGCGGCCGAACACACCTTCGGGCTCCTGCTGGCTCTGTTGCGCAACATTCCGTCTGCGGTGCAATCGCTAAAATCCGGCAAATGGGAACGCAGCCTGTTTGTGGGTTATGAATTGAACGGCAAGACCCTCGGTGTGGTGGGCCTGGGGCGCATCGGCTCGGAAGTGGCCCGCATCGCCCAAAGCTTCCGCATGAAAGTTATCGCCCATGATCCATATATCACCAGCGAGCGGGCCGAGGAAGCCGATATCGAACTGGTGGAACTGGAAGAACTCTTTTCCCGGGCGGATATTGTCACCCTCCATGTGCCGGTCACCGATCAAACCAGAGGCATGGTCAACGCGCGGATGCTCTCACTGATGAAACCAACCGCCTATTTGATCAACTGCGCCCGTGGGGCTCTGGTGGATGAGAAAGCCCTGGAGGAAGCTCTCAACCAGGGCCAAATCGCCGGCGCGGCGCTGGATGTTTTCTCCAAAGAACCGCCGGATTGCGCCTCTTTGATAGCCAATGAGCGGGTTGTAGCCACTCCGCATCTGGGTGCTTCAACCAGGGAAGCTCAGATCAATGTGGGGGTTCAGATCGCCAGGCAGGTGCTGGCCGCCCTCAAGGAAAACAGTTTCGACAATGCGGTGAATTTGCCGATCAGCGATTTCACCCTGCTGGAACGTTACCGCACCTATATCGAATTGACCGAGAGGATCGGGGTTTTTATAGCCCAGTTGGTCTCCGGCGGCATGCGGGAAGTGAAAATAAGTTGTTCGGGAGCCTGCACTGATGCCCTCGCCGCTCTCAAGCTCGCCCTTCTCAAGGGACTTCTTACCCCGGCCACCGGCGGCAATGTGAACTTTGTCAACGCCGCTTACCTGGCCCGCCAAAGGGGTATCAAAGTGGAAGGGGTGTTCACCGATGAAGCCGATTACACCAACCTGGTGAGCTGCATGGTCACCACGGACAAGGAAAGCTGCAGGGTGGATGGTACAGTGTTCGGTGAGGAGCTCCCACGCATCGTGCGGATCAACGAATTCTATATGGATGTGAACCCGAGAGGCCAATTCCTGGTGCTCAAAAACGTTGATGTACCCGGAATTATCGGCCAGGTGGGCACCTGTCTGGGCCAAGCCGGAATCAACATCGGCGAATACAGGCTGGGCCGTGATGATACTCACAAGAATACGCTTTCACTGGTAAGTGTGGACTCCATGGTGCCGGATGAAGTGGTGGAAAAATTGCGGGCGATTAAAGGCATGCAACTGGTGAAAAAGGTTTCGGTTTAGCCGGCTGCTGAATCCTTGCCCTCTGCCTACTCTCTCTTGAGAGCTATATGAATAACTCGGTGGTCATTCTATCAAGGTGTGAGGCGCCG
>QMLQ01000384.1 GCA_003646815.1 Deltaproteobacteria bacterium
CGAACTTGATTTCACGGTCTGCCAACATGGTGTGATAAATCGCACCTGCATCAATGGCAAACGCATTTCCGCCGACATTGAAGAACATATCCTGGTGCACATACTTCATATTGATCCCGCCGATGAAGCGGTCCGAGAAGGTGTAGGCCAGCGAGCCGCCAACCTGCAGATCATAGGCGTTGAAAGTATGCCCTGTGCCTAGGGGCGAGCTCACCGTGGTTATCTCCATATCCGGAATATCCAGATAGCCGAAAAATCCACCTACAACCACATTGCCATCGGCCAGCGGGACAGCCGCCGCGGCATAGCTGTAAGTGAGATCCAGGGTGTAATCCACCACGGTGACCATCACCTCACGGTTTTCGAGGAAGCCGAGACCTGCGGGATTCCACCAGATCGAGGTGATATCGTCCGTCACTGCCGAGTATGCGCTTCCCATGGCGATACCCCGGGCGCCGACAGGAATTTCAAGGAATTCCGCGGCCCTGATCCCCACAAAGGAGGAAGCTTCCGGGCGTCCTTGCTCGGGATACTTGTCCAGGCCGCTGTACTCCTGCCGCATGACCCCTTGTCCAAACAATGGCAGCGCAACGAACGGGAGTAACACGCAGGCACTCACTAAAGCACGGAAAGCCGATTTTATTAACATGGAATACCTCCGTCCATTTAACGAGGAAAAAAGCAATACCGTCTCTCTCATCTCAACTCCAATTGTAAATCAGTTGATGATATAGAATTTGCCGGTATAGGTTTTTCCTCGCGAGTCCGTCACATGGAAGAAGTACAGTCCGCTGGCCACTGTCTGGCCGAAACGGTTTCTCAAATTCCAAGGCTCTGTTCCACCATGATTGTCGTATCCGGTAAATTCTCTGGGCTGGCCGAAAGCATCCAGACGGTCCCAGTCTTTGTAGTTACCCCAACCATGACGGTTGGAACCGATATGGTTGAGCACATTGACCAGATGACCTCCCAGAGAATAAATGCGTATGGTGCATTTGTCCGGCAGGTTGACAAACTCGATTCTCCTGGAATTCGGCGACAGATCCAGGAACGAGGAGGCCATGTAGGGGTTCGGCACCACCCTGATCTTGGACAAGTCCGCATCCTCGGGATCAAGGCTCATGGCCTTGATGTCGATCTTCCACTTGTCGCCCAGATAAATCGCATCCGGGATCTGGGTGAATACAGTCTTGTCGTCATTCCAAGTGCCGTAGGCCACGATAACGGTCATCACAGTGCCCGGCGAGGGCATGGAGGTGATGTTGGAAAAGTTCCAAGCCTCACCGTTGAGGTAAAGGTTGAACTCCTCGGTGTTGTCCGCAGGCAGGGTCTCCACCAGTGCCAGACTGCGCTCCTCCTTGGGCACCTTGACATTGTCAGGGCTTCCCCAGACCACACCCCAGTCCTCCAGCATATCCGGGTAGGTCACGCCGGGAGGAATGAATCCCCAGTTCTGGTCGTCGATGTACTTGCTGAAAGGCAAACTCACACCGCGGGTCTTGTCGTAGACCTCACAGGTGAGGTTGCCGCCGCCGGCATCCTTCCAGGTGATCACAAACTCTCCGGTCCTGGTCAGAGCGGAATTGGATCTGCCCGCCTCGTAGATCAAGCCCTCCTTGACAGGTCCCCAGCAGCGCGGCGTGACAAAGCCTACCTCGGCACCGGTGTAACCGCCGAGATCAAGCTGGGCATGATGCTGGCGGACCGTGTTCTGCTGGAAAGTACAGGTGAGTTGATAAGCGATACCCTCATCACTCATACCGCCGGAGAAAATCGGCGACTTGTTCCAGGTACTTCCTCTACCCTGGACCATTATCTTCTGGGGATTGGGGTCTATCAGGTTGCCGGAAGCATCCTGGTACTCAACCGTTCTGCTGCCGGCGATACCCCCGTGCGGCCCCATGTCCGTGACCACCAGGTAACCGCTTTCATCCTCGGTTATCCTCTCGCTGTTGACCGCTTCGAACTCTATATCGATAATGGGTTCCAGGAACTTGGGTGTCTCGGTGATCATTCCCGTGCCGTCACCGGAAAGCTCATAGGTGGTCACCGACAGAGCTTCACCGATGGGCGGGATGTAGGTGACAGCGCTTAGTTCAGCCGGTTTGAAATTCGAGGCTTCGCTGCGCGGAATCACCGTGTAGAGCTGAGCACCGGGCCTGTTCCAGACCTTACCGCTTGAGGGATCCGGGAGGCTGAACCATTTTTTCTCGCCGGGATCCCAGTTCCTGTCATAAGGTACCAGAGCGTACCAGACCTTCATACCGTTGTTGAGACGGTAATGCGGAATATCATCCTCTCTGCGGTCTATGTAGCTGAAAGCTATATTTCCGTCCGAGAGGCTGCTTTCCCAAATCAACTCCGAATGGGAATCGCTGGGGCCGACAAAACTGCGGTAGAGCCTGTAACCCTCGAAATCGTACTCGCGATATTTACCTTCAGGATCCAGCTCCGGGTGTTCCTGCAGGAAGTAGTAATAGGCATCCGGAGTATGCACATTGACATCGCTCCAGGTGATAGTGACCTTCCTGTCCCCGGGGATGATGGTCAAAGGAGGCGGTTGCGGGGTTTCAGGCAGGATGTAACCGCCTTCGCGCACTATCTTGGCTATTTCCGCATAATCCAGAATGGGACTGAGCTGATCCTGAACCTCGGGATCATCTATATTGCCGATTTCCGAAG